>NZ_JBEFAK010000015.1:0-257882 GCF_040137845.1 Nonomuraea sp. B19D2
TCGACACCGACCACTCCATCCACGACCGGGAGGAGGGGGAAACCCGGCCGCGCACCGCATGATCCCGGACGCCAAAGACTCAGGTCACGAACCTACAACCGCGTGTCGCGAGTTAACCAGCAGGATCCTTGGATATCGAGCCGAGCGCATAGATTGTGCCGTCGCGCGTCACCAGGTCGTACACCACCGCGTGGGCGCCATCCGGCATGGGGATGAATTCCAGCGTCCACCGCCCGCCGGACATATGCCACAGAGTGCCGCGCTTGCTGTCATACCTGCCCGTAGCGGCCCATAGGCCTCCCCTTCCGTCTGGCACCGTGTCGCCGAACTCGGGCATCCCGTCGCCTGCCGGTCCCCAGAAGCACGTCCACACGCCGGAGAGGTTACGCATCACCAAGGGTCGCCTCGGGAAGACGTCCTCCCCCTCCTAGGCGTCATGCTCCACCCATGCGAAGCTCCCGAGCACCCAGAACTCCGCAGGACCGGTCCGCACCGCCGCCTCCACATAGCGGGTGCCGACGTCCCCGTGCTCCGGCCTGGCATCCGGGGGCAGCGTCAGGTCCGGCCGCACCTCCGGCACGATCGAGTACGTGACCCGTTTCCCCTCGGACCAGTACGCACCCGAGATCACCGGAGAGGCCAGCGCACGTCCCCGCGCAGTGACGTAGGGAGCGACGAGCCGGTACGGTCCGCCGTGGGCGATGTATGGAGGAGCAACCTGAGCAGCACGGGCGACACGACCTCGTAATACACGGTGTAGACCACGAGAAGCGCGAAGATCGTCTTCAGTCGCATGCGCGCCGAGTGTAAGCCAGATCCACCACGCCGGCGCATGGCGATCAGGTCAGGATCAGCGGTTCGCCGTTGGCGCGGACGTTCTTGAGCACCAGGTTCTCGACGTGCTCCACCACGCTCGGCGTCGCGGTGGTGCCGAAGTCCACGTCGGTCAGCGTGATGCCGCGGATCGGCGCGTCGGCGTAACCGCGCAGGTTGAGTGCCCGTTTGGCGGTCCGTACGGTCATGTCCCGCACCTCGATCCCGCCCACCGTGGGGTTGAAACCGTGCCCGGGACCCTCCTCGTAGTAGAAGTTGATGTCGATGACCGAGCCGCCGACCTGACCGATCTCGATGTCCCTGGCGTGGAAGCCCTCGACGAACCCGCCGCGCACGGAGTTCGTCTTGAACCGCAGCGCGATGTCGAGGTTGGGGCTGGACATCGAGCAGTCCCTGACGAAGACCTCACGCACACCGCCGGACATCTCGCTGCCGATCGTCATGCCGCCGTGCCCGTCGCGGAAGGTGCAGCCCTCGACAACGATGTACTCGCTGGGCACGTTCACCCGGCGGCCGTCGGCGTTGCGCCCCGACTTGATCGCGATGCAGTCGTCGCCGGTGTCGAACGTGCAGTCGCGGATCACCACCATCCGGCTGGACTCGGGGTTGCAGCCGTCGTTGTTCGGGCCGTGCGTCTCGACCGTGACGTTCTGCACAAGCACGTTCTGGGACAGCGTGGGGTGGATCTCCCACATCGGCGAGTTGACGATGGTGACGCCCTCGATCAACACGTTCTCGCACCGGTAGGGCTGGATGAAGGACGGGCGCAGGTAGCCGCCCTCGCCGTACAGCCGCTGCGCGACCGGCACCCCCTGCTCGGCCTGGGCGAACAGCGCGGCCCTTGCCTCGGCTTGGCGCGGCTCGCCCGGCTCCCAGCCGTAACTGCCCGATCCCTTCCACGGCCACCAGTGATCGTTGTCCGCCTGCCCGTCGAGCGCGCCGGACCCGGTCACCGCGATGTTCCGCTGGCCGTACGCGTAGATCAGCGGGGAGTAGTTGTAGAGCTCGACGCCCTCGAACCTGGTCAGCACCAGCGGGAGGTACGCCTTCGGGTCGGTGCTGAACAGCAGCCTGGCGCCTGCGGCGATGTGCAGGTCCACGTTGCTCAGCAGGTGGATGGCACCGGTCAGGAACCGTCCCTCCGGCACGTCCACATGCCCGCCGCCCGCCTCATGACAGGCTCCGATCGCGGAACGGATGGCCGCGGTGCAGTCCGTCACCCCGTCCCCGGCCGCGCCGTAGTCCCTGATGTCGAACCGGCGCCGCGGGAACCTCGGCCCGCGCACCCGCGCCACGACGTGGTTGGCCCGCGCCCATGGGTCGCCCCCGGCCGGCGGCGCGGGTACGGCATGCGCGGCTCCCGTGTGGAGAACCGGGACGGCGAAGGGGGACATCGCCATGGCGCGCATGGCGTTGCGGCGGCTTAACATGGGCGGCTCCCCACCGGCTCGGGACGCCCGGATCATATGCCAACCCGTTGCGGTGATCTAGATATCTCTGCGGTATCCGCCGACGCGGACCGTAGAGAGCCCTTGACTCTCAGGTAGCCCGAGACCCGACGCTAGTGGCGTGAGCAACGACGACCTGTTGAGCATCGGCGCCTTCGCCCTCGTCAGTGGCTTGTCGATCCCCGCGCTGCGGCACTATGACGAGGTCGGACTCCTCAAGCCCGCCTTCGTCGATCCGACCACGGGCTACCGCCGCTACCGATCAGAGCAGACGCAGCGAGCTCGGTTGATCGGCACCCTGCGCAGGATCGACCTCCCCCTCGACGCCATCCGCGAAGCCCTTGACCAACAGGACGAGAACGCCCTGCGCCACGTACTCGCCCGGCATCAGGCGCACTTGCTCGAGCGTGCTCACGCCCTGTCCCAGATGGCCTGCACAGTCGGCCAATACATCGAACATGGAGTCCCCATGCCCACCGTCAGCAAGCCCCGCATCGTCCAGGTCATGATCCACGTAAGGGACCGAGAGGAGGCCATCGGCTTCTACGAGCAGGCATTCGATGCCACGTTCAACCCCGAGATCTCGTCATTCCAGTTCGGGACGTGGCCCAGTGACGAGTTCTTCCTGGTGACCATCGCCGACCCGGACCGCGACCTCGCAGGCGCGGGGCCGACACGCTTCGGGCTCCTTGTGCGGGATGTCGACGCCGCCCACCAACGGGCGCTCGCCGCCGGGGCGACCGAGTTGTACCCGCCCGCGGACACTCCCTGGAAGCCTCGATCCTCATGCGTGATCGATCCCAGCGCCAACCGGATCGACCTCTACCAAGGCTGAGCTCGCCCACCCCGCGCCGGGAAGGCCCGCAAGCGGGGTGGACGAGCCCGTACGTCACGGGCGGATCTTCAGCTCGCCGGTGAAGGTACGGCCGTCGGTCAGATGCCCGGTGACGGTCACGGTGACGGTGCCGGTGTAGCCGGCCAGCGCCTTCTCGATGGCGGCGCCGTCCACGCGGAGGTCGCCGTGCGGCAGTGCCGTGGCGCCGAGCTCGACGAGCTTCCCGTCGGCGACCGCGCGGACCGTCCCCGGCAGGATCCCGGCGCGACCGCCGACGTCCTGCCCGGATGAGCCGCGGTGGGGCAGTTCCACGTTGAGCCGGTCCTTCCGGAGCTGGAGCCGGGCCTGGAGCGGGGAGCCGGTGGTCAGGTACGGCGCCGGCGGCGTGGCCATCCCGGTGCCCAGGAAGAAAGCGGTGTGCGGGGGCTGGTTGTAGCCGACGTTCTGCCAGACGATCCCGGACTGGTAGACCGGGTCGTGCATGAGCGCGGGGAAGCGGTGATCCGTCGCGTACGGCGTGCTGTAGAGCCGCAGCGCGGTGGAGCCCTCGGTCCGGACGATCAGTTCCTCACGCCAGTCGCCCAGGAGGTCGGCCTGGAGCGAGGGGTTGCCCTTGGTCGTGTTGTTGGAGTAGGCGCCGGTCGCGGTGAGCATGTTGACCGTGGTCTGCGTGGCCGGGTCCCACTTGCCGACGGTCGGCACGCCGGCCAGCTTTTCGGCCGAGTAGTCGTGGTCCAGGATCTCTCTGGACAGGTCGCCGTCCCACCAGATGGAGTTGCTGATCGCCGGCGTCTTCGTCGAGATGAGCTCGCCGGTGGCGGTGTGGAGCCCGGCCCCGGTGGAGGCCCAGGCTTCCTCGCCCGGATGCGCGGGGTCGATGTCGCCGGTCAGGCCGCGCCCGGTGTCCTGGCCGGTCCTGACACACCAGAGGATTTCGCCGCTGTCGGCGTCGTGCATCTCCAGCCCGCACGGCATGTCGGTGTGTTCGTGCACGCCGACGATCTCCAGGCCGGGGTGTGCCGGGTCGAGGTCGCCCAGGTGCATGGCGTCGCCGTGCTCCAGTTTGGTGGTGTAGAGCCCGGTGCCGTCGTCGTCCAGCGTCATCGCGCCGTAGGCGATCTCGTCCCTGCCGTCGCCGTCCACGTCGGCCACGGACAGGTTGTGGTTGCCCTGGCCGCCGTACCCGGGGTTGTCGGAGCTGGAGAACGTCCAGCGCCTGGTCAGCTTGCCGCCCCGCCAGTCGTAGGCCACGAGCATGGTCTTGGCGTAGTAGCCGCGGGTCATCACGATGCTGGGCAGCACGCCGTCCAGGTAGGCGGCGGCGGCAAGGAAGCGGTCGGAACGGTTGCCGCCGGTGTCACCCCAGTCGGCCAGGTTGCCGCGGGCCGGCTCGTAGTCGACGGTGGCGAGCGCCGCGCCACTGCGCCCGTCGAAGACGGTCAGGTACTCCGGCCCGCTCAGGATCCGGCCGCCTGTGGTGCGGTAGTCGGCGGCGGCGTCCCCGATCACGGTTCCGGCGCCGTCCACGGTCCCGTCCGCGGTTTTGACCACGAGCTCGGCCCGCCCGTCCCCGTCGAAGTCGTCCACCAGGAACGGGCTGTAGTGGGCCCCGGCCCGAACGTTGCGGCCCAGGTTGATCCTCCAGAGCCTGGTCCCGTCCAGCTCGTAGGCGTCGAAGACGGCCGCACCGGTGTAGCCGCCCTGGGAGTTGTCCTTGGAGTTGGACGGGTCCCACTTGAGCACGATCTCGTGCTGCCCGTCTCCGTCCAGGTCGGCGGCGGCCGCGTCGTTCGCGCGGTAGTCGTAGCTGCCACCGCTCGGGGTCACTCCCCCGGCCGGCTTGTCCAGCGGGATGTCAAGGTACGGCGCCGCCCACGGCCGCACCGGCGCCGAGCGGCGGCCCACCCGGCCGTCCAGCACCGCGGCGACGGTGTAGGAGCCGGTGCCGCTGTCCAGATAGTTCGTCTTGTCGGTGGTGGTGAGGAGCTTCCCGTCCCGGTAGAGCTTGAAGCTCACCTCAGCCGGGTCGGTGCCGAGCATCCGCCAGCTCACCAGCGTCCCCTGCCCGGTCGGTACGGCGACCAGGCCACGATCGAGCTTCGCCATCCGGCGCAGCGGATAGGCGGTGACCGGCGAGGTCAGCGTGGCCGAGGAGGCCGACAACCCGCCCGTCCCCGCGGCCACCACCCGGTAGCGGTGCCGGTCGCTGGGCACGATCTCGTCGGTGTAGCCGGCCTCGGTCACGACGCCGATGCGCTTGTCGTCCCGGTAGAGGTGGTACAGCAGGGCGCCCTCGACCGGCCGCCAGCGCAGCGTGATCTTCTTGCTGGAGGCGGTGACCAGTTCCAGGCTCTCCGGCGCGGCGGGGGCGGCCTGGGTGGCGTCCTTGACGGTCACGGTGAGCGGCGCGCCCAACGTGCCGCCGGGCACGGCGACCGCGTAGACGTAGGTCAGGCCCAGCTCAGGCGTGCTGTCGGTGAAGGCGGGCGCGGAACTGCCGCCCAGCTTGGTCCACGGACCGGCGGTGCTGCCGGCTCGGTAGATCTCGTACCCGGCGGTGCCGGTCGCGTTCCAGGCGAGCGTGACGCTCGGGGTGGCAGTCGCCTTGATCGCGGTGGCCGCCAGTCCGGTGGGCGCGGTGGCTGGTTCGACCAGGACCGCGTTCACCCGGCCGTCCCGGCCGAAGGCCAGGTTGAGCTGGCCGTCGGCGACCAGGGCGGTCCCGGTGTAGTCGCCGTACGCGCCGGTGCTCGCGGTGATGGTCCCGCGGTCTTCGCCTTCCACGGCGAGCGTGGTGGCGTTGGGGGCGATGGCGTCCCCGGAGATCACGGTGAGCTCGTACTCGCCGTTGGGCACATCCACGGCGAAGCCGTACGAACCGGAGACGGTGAAGTCACGCGTCACCGGGTCGGCGGTGCCGCGGTCGCGGTAGCCCACCGCCCGGTCCAGGCCGTAGCCGAGGTCGGCGGTGTAGAGGGTGTTGTGCGCGACGCGTGTGTAGCCCTCGGCCAACGGGCTGGACGTGGAGCCGAAGTCGAACTTGAGTCCGGGGGCCGGGTCGAGGGGGGCCGCCACGGCGGGGGTCGCCGAGACGGTCAGCGTGACCGCGGCGGCGATGAGTGCAAGCCTCACGGGCGTACTCCTGCGGAGTGATCTTAGATTAGAACGTTTTTAGCCGCCCGGAAAGCGCTTGCCAAGGCTTTACTTTGCGGCGCCGATCGGCTAGTGACCCAAGATCAAGATCGAGGCGGGGCCACCGAGGCTCGTGGGATGAGCTCGGAGCGCAAGGTTTGCATGGCGCAGGCCGGCTCGGCGCCGCCCAGGGTGTCGAGGAGGACCTCGGCCGCCTTGGCGCCGAGCTGGTGCACCGGCACACAGGGAGCCGGTCATGCCGTCGGTCTCCGTGCAGAACACGGCGGTGACCCGGTCGGGAAGGGCGAGCATGCGGCCGACCTCCCCCACCACCCGCTCCTCCGTCTTGGGCCGACCATCGCCCGAGGTGCGGCGAGAGCCGTTGTCGGTGGATCACGCCGGTGACCGAACCCTCGCGAGTAGACGGTGTCGTCGTCCCGAGGGAGCTGCGAAGCGGGGGTCCGACCGTTCGGCCGTTTGCACTCTCTCCAGGGGTACGGCTGCGCCGTGGGGACTCCCAGTCGTCGTGGCCGGGGTCTGTCCACGGACACGGCCGGGCGGTGTGCGTGGCTGGTCGCCGTCACGGCCGAACGGGAACATACCGCGGATATACCGCACCTCCCTACATTTGCCCTTTGTTGCAACCGAATCACCCCAGACGAAAGGGCGTCATGCGAGTGACAGGCACACTTCGGAAGACCGCGATCTTCGGAGCTCTGGGGGTGGCTTTGTCGATCATGCCCACGGCCGGCGTCTCGGCCTCGGCGACCTCCGCCTCGGGGCAGCGGGAGCTCAATGACAGCTGCGTAGAGTGGGACGACTACGAAGGGCAGGTCAGGGTCTTCTACACGCCGAACGGCTACGCTGACGTTGTCGACGAGATCAATTACTGGCTGGGCGCCGAGAACAACAGGGACCTTGGCAAGAAGAGCAACGTGAGATTGAGGATCCGCGAGTCCCTGGCCGATCGGCCCGACAAGACGCTGTGGGAGTGGAATTCCGGAGACGACATCAAGCCGGGCTGGCACTCCAAGAAGCCCTACAGGCAGGTGGCCTACAAGACGAGGTGGCACGTCGACGTCAAGTTCGTCTTCGATGTCGGCGGCATCGACCCGAAGTGCACCGCCACCACCGGTAAGGCCTGACGCCACGTGACGGGTGTGCCGCGGGCGGCGCGGCACACCCTCTCTCCCAGGAGCAGAATCTGTGATGTCCCGAGCCGTGCTCGCCCTGCTGGTGTTCCTGACCGGCTGCAGCACCGCGACCGCTCAGCCGGAGCCCGACGCGCGGCCGCCGGCGATCGTGGCCGTGTCCGCGGAGGGCGCCGTGGTGGCCGACAACCGGGGCAAGGCGTTCTACGGGCTGGACCGGGCAGGCAGGGAGGTCTGGCGGGACACGGCGGCCTACGCCCAGGGTGCCGACGTGGTCTGCCAGGCGCGCTGCCCCGACCCGGTGTTCTCCGGTGCGGCAGAGGGCCCCGATCCTGAGCCGCGTTCCCTCTCCGGCGCGTTCGCGAAGTCCGACGCCCCGATCAAGCGGGTGTTGACGGCACGTGATGCCTCCGACGCGGTGATCGTCGAGAGCGACGGCTCGGAAAAGGGCAGGCTGCGGCTGATCCGGCCAAAGGGCAAGGAGAAGCACATCCCGGTGGACAGCGGCTTCTCCTGGGCGGAGGACGCGTCCAGGACGATCGCGGTCGCGTCCACCGGGAAGCAGGTGCTGTGGTTCCGGCACGATCGGCGGGGCTGGCGCGAGACCTCCCGCAACACGATCGGTGAACCGGCCAGGCTGATCTGTACGTCGGGCACCACTGCGGTGGTTACGGGGGAACGCGCCTACCTGCTGACCCCCTCGGGCAAGCCAGTGCCGATCAACACCAGCCTCGAAGCCATCGCCGGATGCGCCGCCGGGACGAAGGGCCTGGCCGTGTACGCCCACTGGAAGGACGGCAAGGACAGGCGGTTCACCGGCATCCGAGGTGTCGACCCCCTCGGCAAGCAGACGTGGACACGCGAGATCGCCGACGAGGCGCGGATCCGCGCCCATCCCTCCGGCGCAACCTTCGTGATCACCTACGGCGGGACGGCCGAGGTGGTCGACGGATCCGGCCGCTCGGTGGCCACGCACCCGGGCACCGCCTCTGCCGCCTACACCGCCGACGGCGCGCTGGCACTCCTGACCACCGCAGGAAAACTGCGCTGGGTACACGCCTCTTGACGACTTCTGTAATGCAGTTCTAATGCCATCGCCACATTCCTAGACGCCGTCTACACATGTGACCCTTCCGCCAAGGAAGACATGATCATCCTGAGTGGGCAGGCACGGCTCAAGGGGCCGTCCACTCGAGCAGCCGGTCCACCGGCCACGTGTTGACGATGCGGTCCGCCTCGATGCCGCACCTCGCCGCGCGCTCGCAGCCGTACCGCTGCCAGTCGAGCTGCCCGGGCGCGTGAGCGTCGGAGTCGATCGCGAACACGCACCCCATCTCGTACGCCAGCCGCATCAGCCGCTTGGGCGGATCGAGCCGGTCGGGCCGGGAGTTGATCTCCACCGCCACCCCGAAGCGGCGGCAGGCCTCGAAGACCAGCTCGGCGTCGAACGACGACTCCGGGCGGCGCTCGCCCCGCTTGCCCCCGGCCTGGACCACCCGCCCCGTGCAGTGGCCGAGCACGTCCACCAGAGGGTTCGCGATGGCGGTGACCATCCGGCGGGTCATGTCGTCGCCGTCCATGCGGAGCTTGGAGTGGACGCTGGCCACCACCACGTCCAGCCGCTCCAGCAGCTCGTCCGACTGGTCGAGCGAGCCGTCCAGGTTGATGTCCACCTCGATGCCGGTCAGGATCCGGAACGGGGCCAGCCGCTCGTTCAGCTTGGCCACCACGTTGAGCTGGCGCTCGAGCCGCTCGGCCGACAGCCCCTTGGCCACGCTCAGCCGGGGTGAATGGTCGGTCAGCGCCATGTAGGAGTGGCCGAGCCCGATGGCCGCCTCCGCCATCTCCTCGATCGGCGAGCCGCCGTCCGACCAGTCCGAATGGCTGTGCAGGTCCCCTTTCAGCGCGGCCCGCAGCGCGGCGGTCTCCTCGTCGAGTTGTACGCCCGCGGTCGCCCGCATTCTACGCAGATAGGTCGGAACCTGACCATCCAGCGCTTCGTTGATCACCAGTGCGGTGACCTTGCCGATACCCGGCAGGTCGCCGAGTCCGCCGGTGCGGGACAACCGCACCAGCTCGTCCCCGGGCAGGTCGGCGACGACCCCCGCGGCGCGGCGGAAGGCCCGCACGCGATATGTGGGCTCTCCGGCGCGCTCCAGCAGGAAGGCGATCTCGCGCAGGGCCTCAACCGGTTCCATACGTCACTTCATACCGTTCCTCGACACTGAGTAGGAGTGAATCCCGTGCAGCGGCGCGCCCCGAACGGTCTTGGGCGCACTGGTCCCCCACGTACAACCCCGGGCGGCGACGCACGTCCCGCGTGCGGTCCGATCCGGAGCGGCGGGTTCCCTTTGCGACCTGGTCGTGCCGACGCGGTCAGCGCAGGTGCTTACTCAAGCGAGCTCATGCCCACAGGAATCCCTACCTCACCGAACAGTTCCCAACCCCCAGCAAATGACCACGTCCAGATTGAACGCGGACAAGCACCACCGATAGGCTGATCGGCCCATGAAAGCAGGAGCTTGATGGCACCACCGCCCCAGTACCAAGAGGCGCCAGAACGCAAGTCGTCCAAGACCGTCGTACTGACAGTCGTCGGCGCGCTGTCCGTGACACTGGTCGCCGTCTGGGCGATCGCGGAGTCGAACGACGACGACGAGGTCGCCGCCGACTGCGTCATCCTCGTGGAGGACGACACCTCCATTCCCACGGACGACTTCACCACCGCGACCCCGACCCCGATCCCGGACTCCTACCAGGTCGTCGACGACTCCTACTGCGAGGACGACGACGACGGCAACAGCTCGTACCGGTTCAGCAGCGGCAACTCGCACGGGGCGTACCACTGGTACTACGGCGGCACCAGGAGGGGCGACCGGGTGTACGACGGCAGCACCTACCGCCCGTCCGACGTGAACATCTCCAGCCGCTCCGGCAAAGAGATCCAGCGCGGTGGCTTCGGCAACCGCTGGAGCAGCGGGAGCTGACACGTGCGCCGTGAGCATGGCACTCCCAGGCCGGGCTGGGAGAAGACGATCGAGAGCCAGGGCCTGGCCTACCACCGGGCCGCGCACCCGTCGGGGCTGACCCGGCCCTACTGGGACGAGTCCGTTCACTACGTCTTCTCGCTGGACGAGGTGGAGGCGCTGGAGGAGCAGGTCGAGGAGCTCCACGACATGTGCCTGCGCGCCGTCGAGCACGTGGTCTCGACCCGGCGCTTCGCCGACTTCGCCGTCCCCGAGTGGGCGTGGGAGGAGGTCGCGCGCTCGTGGGAACGCCGCGACCCCCACGTGTACGCCCGCTTCGACCTGCGCTACGACGGCACGGGACCGGCGAAGCTGCTGGAGTACAACGCCGACACGCCGACCTCGCTCGTGGAGTCGTCGGTCGTGCAGTGGTTCTGGCTGCAGGACGTCCACCCGGACGCCGACCAGTGGAACTCCGTGCACGAACGGCTCATCGACCGCTGGCGCGAGTTACGGCTGCCGGCGGGGCCGACGCATTTCGCGTTCACGAACGCGGACGAGACCGGCGAGGAGGCCATGACGGTGGCCTACCTGCAGGAGACGGCCGAGCAGGGGGGCCTGCGGACCATGGCCATCGCCATGGAGGACATCGGCTGGGACTCGCTCAACCGCCGTTTCGTGGACGTCGAGCAGCGCCCGATCCGCTCGGCGTTCAAGCTCTACCCCTGGGAGTGGATGCTGGCCGACGAGTTCGGGCGGCACGCCGTACGGCACACCACGTGGATCGAGCCGCTGTGGAAGACGCTGCTGTCCAACAAGGCGCTGCTGGCCATCCTGTGGGAGCTCTTCCCCGACCACCCCAACCTGCTGCCCGCCTACCTCGACGGGCCGCGCGAGCTGACCTCCTACATCGCCAAGCCGCTGCTCGGCAGGGAGGGCGCCTCCATGCGCATCGTCACCCCCGAGGGCACCCAGGAGACGCCCGGCTCCTACGGCCAGGAGGGCTACGTCTTCCAGGGCTTCGAGGCGCTGCCCGAGTTCGAGGGGCAGCGGCCGGTGCTCGGCGCCTGGGTGGTCGCCGACGAGGCCGCCGGGCTGGGTATCAGGGAGACGAGCGGCCTGATCACCGATGACACCTCCTCGTTCGTCCCCCACCTCATCGCCTGATAGGAATCAACGTGACCCTTCTCGAGACCCTCGCTCGTGGCGCGGGCGCCATCGCCGCGTACGCCGCCGTCGGCGTGATCCTGATGATCGTCGGCTTCTACGTGATCGACTGGGCCACCCCCGGCAAGCTGAGCGAGGTCATCCGCACCGACCGCAACCCCAACGCCACCCTGCTCACCACGTCCGCCCTGGGCGCCGTCGGGCTGATCGTGGCCGCCTCCATCTGGGCCTCAGGCGGCCGGCTCGCGGAGGGGCTGGCGGGCACGGCGGTCTTCGGCCTGGTCGGCATCGTGGTGCAGACCGTGGCGATGCTGGTGTTCGACCGGATCGTGGGCATCTCCGTACGCGACCTGGTGAAGGAGCCCGAGCTGCAGCCGGGCGCGCGGCTGCTCGCCGTCACGCACGTGGCGATCGGCCTCATCACCGCGGTCGCGGTCATCTAGCCCCCGTACGGCGGTCCTGGCCGCGGCGGGGCGGCCGTCGCGGTCATCCGGGTGGAGCTGGCACTCTAGGAGACGTGACAGACCGGACCCGAGAGGACACCACGCGCAGGCTCGAGCGGGCCATGGGCTCGCTCGGCACGGCCGCGATGGCTCGCATGGACGAGCAGCTGCCGTGGTTCCGCGCGCTCAGCGCGGAGGACCGGTCGTGGGTGGGGCTCGTGGCGCAGGCCGGCATCGCCGCGTTCGTCGAGTGGTTCTCGACCGCCGGCGAGGATCGGCCCACCCCCAGCATCGAGTTCTTCGGCACGGCCCCGCGCGAGCTCAAGCGCTCCATCTCGCTCCAGCAGACCGTCGACATCGTCAGGGTCGTGGTGGAGGTGGTCGAGGCGCAGACCCACGAGCTGGCCGCGCCGGGCGGCGAGGACCAGCTCCAGCAGGCCATGCTCCGCTACACCCGCGACGTCGCCTTCGCCGCCGCCCACGTCTACGCCCGCGAGGCCGAGGCCAGGGGCGCGTGGGACGCCAGGCTCGAGGCCCTGATCGTGGACGCCCTCGTACGCGGTGAGGTCGACGACGGCCTGCACTCCTGGGCGGCCGCGCTGGGCTGGACCTCCTCCCCCGTGGTCGTCATCGCCGGCCAGGCCCCCGACGACGACCCCCGCGCGGTCATCGACAGCCTGCGGGAGAAGGGCCGCCGCATCGGCATGGACCTGCTGGCCGACGTGCAGGGCGACCGGCTGATCGTGATCGTGGGCGGCGCGGGGAGCGTCAACGACGCCGCCAAGCAGGTCGTGCACCGCTTCGGGATGGGCCCCATCGTCATCGGCCCCGAGGTCCCCGACCTGCACGCCGCCGCGCGGTCCGCCAGGGCGGCGCTGGCCGGGCTCAAGGCGTCGTGCGGCTGGCCCGACGCGCCGCGGCCGGTGCATGCGGAAGAGCTGCTGGCCGAGCGGGCGCTCGACGGGGACGACGACGCCAGGCAGCAGCTCATCGAGAACGTCTACCTCCCGCTCGCCGGCACGCCGCTGCTCGACACGCTGGCCACGTACCTGGAGCAGGGCACCTCGCTGGAGGCGACGGCGCGGCTGCTGTTCGTCCACCCCAACACCGTCCGCTACCGCCTGAAGAAGATCACGGAGCTGACCGGATACCAGCCCACCGAGGGCAGGTCGGCCTTCACGCTTCAGGTCGGCCTGATTCTCGGGCGGTTGTCGGCAAGCGCCGAAACGTGGCGCGCCCTAACGTAATGGCGGCGAAACCCCCACTGTAGGCTTCCTACAAAACCCCCCGGATGAAGTTCGTGCGGATCATTATCCGCGTGTCGGAGTTCTACAGGGCAAGGTGGGTTTTGTGCTTGTACTCGTCGCTCCGGGCCAAGGTGCCCAAACGCCAGGCTTCCTGTCCCCCTGGCTCGAGCTGCCCGGTGTGGCCGACAGAATCGGCGCCTGGTCGGAGGTCGTCGGGCTCGATCTGATCACCTACGGCACGACCGCCGACGCTGACGAGATCCGCGACACCGCGGTCGCGCAGCCGCTGCTCGTGGCCGCCGCGCTGGCCTCGGCCGAGGCGCTGGGCGCGGCCCCCGACGTGCTCGCCGGCCACAGCGTGGGCGAGTTCGCCGCCGCCGCGCTGGCCGGGGTGCTCACCCACGAGCAGGCCCTCACGCTGGTCCGCGAGCGCGCCAAGGCCATGGCCAAGGCCGCCGCGATCACCGAGACCGGCATGACCGCCGTGCTCGGCGGCGCCGAGGACGAGGTCCTGGCCGCCGTCGAGAAGCACGGCCTGACCCCCGCCAACATCAACGGCGCCGGCCAGATCGTGGCGGGCGGCACGCTGGAGCAACTGTCCGCGCTCAAGGACGACCCGCCGGGCCGCGCCCGGCTCATCCCGCTGAAGGTGGCCGGCGCGTTCCACACCGACCACATGGCCCCGGCCGTGGAGAGCCTGCGCGAGGCCGCCGCCGGCGTCGTCCCCGCGGACCCGCGCGTCACGCTGCTGTCCAACTCGGACGGACAGGCGGTCGCCGGCGGCGCCGAGTTCGTGGAGCGGCTGGTCAAGCAGATCAGCAGCCCCGTCAGGTGGGACGCCTGCATGCAGACCATGGCCGCGCTCGGCGTCACGAAGATGATCGAGCTGCTGCCCGGCGGCACGCTCACCGGCCTGGCCAGGCGCGGCCTGTCCGGCGTGCGGACCGTGGCGCTGAAGACCCCCGACGACCTCGAAGCGGCCAGGGAGCTGATCAAGTGAAGATCCCCGACATCGCCCCGGGCGGCAGGATTCTCGCCTTCGGCCACTACCAGCCCGCACAGGTCGTCACCAACGACGACCTCGCCAAGACCATCGACACCAACGACGAGTGGATCCAGTCCCGGGTCGGCATCAAGGAGCGCAGGGTCGCGCCCCATGGCGAGTCCGTCGAGGACATGGCCACCATCGCCGGCGGCAAGGCGCTGGCCGCGAGCGGCCTGTCGCCGGAGGACGTCGACCTGGTCATCGTGGCCACCTGCACGCTCGAGACCCAGATCCCCAACGCCGCCGCCATCGTGGCCCACCGCCTCGGCATCCAGTCGCCCGGCGCGTTCGACGTGAACGCCGCCTGCGCCGGGTTCTGCTACGCGCTCGGCACCGCGAGCGCCGCCGTGCGGGCAGGATCGGCCAGGAACGTGCTGGTCATCGGCGCGGAGAAGCTGTCGCAGTGGGTCGACTGGACCGACAGGTCGACCGCCGTGATCTTCGCCGACGGCGCGGGCGCCGCGGTGGTGGCTCCGTCCGAGACCCCGGGCATCGGCCCCGTGGTGTGGGGCAGCGCCGGCGACAAGTCCGAGGCGATCCACATCAAGGACCGCGGCGACTTCCTCCACCAGGAGGGCCAGACCGTCTTCCGCTGGGCGACCACCACGCTCCACCCGGTGGCGCTCCAAGCCTGCGAGCGCGCCGGCGTGGATCCCTCGGAGCTGTCCGCGTTCGTGCCTCACCAGGCCAACCTGCGCATCATCGAGGCCATCGCCCGCAAGCTCGGCGCCGACCAGGCCGTGATCGCCCGCGACATCGTCACCGCGGGCAACACCTCGGCCGCCTCGATCCCGCTGGCACTCTCGCGCATGCTCGAGCGCGGCGAGGTCCGCTCCGGCGGTCTCGCGCTGGTGCTCGGCTTCGGCGCGGGCCTGACCTACGCCGGCCAAGTGATCGAGATCCCTTAGCCTCCTCCATCCATCAAGAGCTTGTACGGCACAGCCGTGCAGAACCCAGAAATCAAAGGAGAACCATCGACATGGCTGCCACCGAGCAGGACATCCTCGCGGGCCTCGGCAAGATCATCAACGAGATCACCGGCATCCCGGCCTCCGACGTGACCCCCGAGAAGAGCTTCGTGGACGACCTCGACATCGACTCCCTGTCCATGGTCGAGATCGCCGTGGCCGCCCAGGACGAGTTCGGCGTCGAGATTCCCGACGACCAGCTCAAGAACCTGAAGACGGTCAAGGACGTCCTCAGCTTCATCCAGGGCTGACCCCATTTCCATTCTGACTAGCAAGGAGCGCGAAACGTGAGTGCGAACCGGGTACGTGTCGTCGTCACCGGGCTTGGCGCGACGACGCCCGTCGGTGGAGACGTCACCTCGACCTGGACGGCGCTCCTCGCCGGTCAGTCGGGTGTCGAAACCCTCAGCACGGACTGGATCGACGCCGTTCCCGTGAAGTTCGCGGGGACGGCGGCGGTCGATCCCACCGAGGTGCTGCCCCGGCCCGAGTCCCGCCGCCTCGACCGCAGCGAGCAGTTCGCGCTGGTCGCCGCCAGGGAGGCCTGGCAGGACGCCGGCGCTCCGGAGGTGGCTCCCGAGCGGCTCGGCGTCGTGGTCTCCAGCGGCATCGGCGGCATCAGCACCACGCTGAGCGCCTACGACACCTGGCGCGAGCGCGGCTGGAACCGGCTGTCGCCGTTCACGGTGCCGATGCTCATGCCCAACGGCCCCGCCGCCTGGATCGGCCTCGACCTGGGCGCCCAGGCCGGCGTGCACGCCACCGTGTCGGCGTGCGCGTCCGGAGCCGAGGCCATCGGCCACGCGATGGACATGATCAGGGCCGGCCGCGCCGACGTCGTGGTCGCCGGTGGCACCGAGGCCGCCATCCACGGGCTCAACATGGCCGCCTTCGCTGCCGCGCGGGCCATGTCCACCCGCAACGACGACCCGCAGGGCGCGTCCCGGCCGTGGGACCGCGACCGCGACGGGTTCGTGCTCGGCGAGGGCGCCGGCATCGTGGTGCTGGAGTCCGAGGAGCACGCCAAGGCGCGCGGCGCGCGGATCTACGCCTACTGCGCCGGCGTCGGCTACTCCGCCGACGCCCACCACATCACCCAGCCCGAGCCCGAGGGCCGCGGCATCATCATGGCGATGACGCAGGCGCTGACCGACGCCGAGATCACCGGTCTCGACGTCAAGCACGTCAACGCGCACGCCACCTCGACCCCCGCGGGAGACGTCGGCGAGGTGCGGGCGGTGGCCAAGGCCATCGGCACCCACCCGCTGGTGACCTCCACCAAGTCCATGACCGGTCACCTGCTCGGCGGGGCCGGGGGCATCGAGTCCGTCTTCACGATCAAGGCCCTGCAGGAGCGGATCGTTCCCGCCACCATCAACCTCGACAACCTCGACGACGGCATCGACGTGGACCTCGTCTACGGGGCCAACCGCACGCTGCCTGAAGGCGACATCGCCGCGGTCAACAACTCGTTCGGGTTCGGCGGCCACAACGTGACCGTCGTGTTTAAGGGGGCTTGACATGACCGTGCTGGACAACCGGGTGGCGACAGACGACTCCGAACAGGAGCCTGCCGATCCCCGTGATCCAGTCGTCCGGCTGACCGCGCTGCTCGACGAGGGCTCGCTGCGGCCGATCACTCCCCAGGACAAGAGCGGTGTGCTGGCCGCCATGGGCCGCGTCGAGGGTGTTCCCGTCGTCGCCTTCTGCAGTGACGCCCGCTACCAGGGCGGCGCGATGGGCAGCGAGGGCTGCGAGCACATCGTGCACGCCTACGACGTGGCCGTCCGTGAACGGGTGCCGATCATCGGGATCTGGCACTCCGGCGGTGCGCGACTCGCCGAAGGCGTCGAGTCGCTGCACGCCGTCGGCACCGTCTTCGCCGCCATGACGAAGGCGTCCGGTGTGGTGCCGCAGATCTCCGTGGTCGTCGGCCCGGCCGCCGGCGGCGCCGCCTACGGCCCCGCGCTGACCGACCTGGTCATCCTGGCCGACTCCGGCCGCATCTTCGTCACCGGCCCCGACGTGGTCCGCAGCGTCACGGGCGAGAGCGTCGACGCCGCGGCCCTGGGCGGCCCCGAGCCCCACAGCAAGCGCAGCGGCGTCGTGCACGTCGTCACCAAGAGCGAGACCGACGCGTACGTCAAGGCACGCCAGCTCGCCACGCTCCTCGGCCACCAGGGCCGGGTGCGCACCGGAGAAATCGAGGAAGTGGACTTCTCCACGCTGCTGCCCGACTCGGCGAGGCGTGCCTACGACGTCAAGCCGCTGGTCAACGGCCTGCTCGATGAGCCGGGCATCGAGCTGCACCCCAAGTGGGCGCCGAACATCGTCACGACGCTGGGCCGCCTCGGTGGCCGGACGGTCGGTGTGATCGCCAACAACCCGATGCGGCTGGGCGGCTGCCTCGACGCCACGTCCGCCGAGAAGGCCGCCCGCTTCGTTCGTATGTGTGACGCCTTCGGCGTGCCGTTGGTTGTCCTCGTGGACGTGCCCGGTTACCTGCCCGGGGTCGGGCAGGAGCACGACGGGGTGGTCCGGCGGGGCGCCAAGCTGCTGCACGCCTTCGCCGAGGCCTCGGTGCCGCGGGTCACGCTGGTGACGCGGAAGGCGTACGGCGGGGCGTACATCGCGATGAACTCCCGCGCGCTCGGCGCCACCAAGGTGTTCGCCTGGCCCACCACCGAGGTGGCGGTCATGGGAGCGGTGGCGGCCGTACGCATCCTCAAGCGGCGCGAGCTGGCCGCCGCGCCGGAGGAGGAGCGGGCGGAGCTGGAGCAGCGGCTGGCCGAAGAGCACGAGAAGCTGGCCGGAGGGCTCGTCCGGGCTCAGGAGCTGGGGGTCATCGACGAGGTGATCAAGCCTGCGGAGACGCGCGGCGCCGTCGCCAAGGTCCTCGCCCAGGCCACGCCGGCCCGCGGCGCCCACGGCAACATCCCGCTGTAACCCTCTCCAGGCTCTTCCGAAGGACCTCGCCGACATCGGCGGGGTCCTTTTGACATGCTCCTTTGGCGGGTCCGCACCCCGCCTTCTCCCTTTGTCGGACCCGTGCCGAGTTCCCAAGAGGCCCCGCACCGGCGTCGGTGCGGGGCCTGCGCGGTTGAGGCGAACCCGTGGCGGGGGGTCAGACGGCGGCGTGCAGCCAGCGGACCGGGGCGCCGTCGCCCGCGTACCGGAACGGCTCCAGCTCCTCGTCCCAGGGCCGCCCGAGCATCTTGTCCAGCTCGTCCTCCAGCACGCACCGCCCCTGGGCCGCCATCATCATCGCGGCTCTGAGCCGGTCCTCTGGGATCATGATGTCGCCCGAGGCGCCGATGACCGCGGTGAAGGCGCCGAGGGTCGGCGTGTAGGCGTGCCGGGACCCGTCCACACCGGGCGAGCCGTCCTCGGTGATCTCGAATCGGAGGCGCTGCCAGCCCATGAGAGAGGAGGCGATGGCCGCGGCGATGCCCGCGCGCCCCTCCCATTCCGCCTGCGCGCGCACGACGTTGGGCGCGGCGGGTTGCGGCGTCCACGTCAGGTCTACGGGCACGCCAAGGACACCCGCGACTGCCCATTCGATGTGAGGGCACAGCGCGGGCTGAGCCGAGTGGACGTAAAGGACGCCACGAGCAGACACCGGACCTCCCGTTTCGGTACGAGGTGCGCCTTCCCCAACGGCCTCGCCCCGGGATGATCACAAGTGACTAGGGAGAGACTACCGTCGGTCGCTATCTGACACCAGAGGGGGGCCATACCAACTTGGTGCCGGAGTGGCATGTGACAGTTGCACGAGCGGGGATACATACCGCCTCATGGAAATCCAATCTGTCGGCGCGGCGTTCATCCGGCCTGGTCAGCTGCTGACCGACCGCACGGCGCTGTCCGCCGCGTCGCGCTGGACCCAGGCGGTCTCGGAGGCGGACGGCGTCTGCGTGATCCACCTGTCGCCCGGCGCCGACCCCTGCGAGATCACGGCCGAACTACGCGAGAAGGGCTTCAGAGCGTCGCCGAACCACGTGTTCCGCGGCCAGCCCCTGTTCTTCGGCGGTCCCGCGTCCAGACCTTTCCCCGTTCCGCCCATCCACCACAAACTGGGCCGATCCCACTCGGACGTGGTCGTGGGCCTGCTCGACACCGGCGTGGCCAAGCACCCGTGGTGGGCCGGCAGCGACTGGTACGGCCAGACCGCCCCCGAGGACGCCGACGCGACGGAGGGCTCGCAGGCCGGCCACGGCACGTTCATCGCCGGCCTGCTGGCCCGCCGGGCGCCGGGCGCGGCGCTGCGCGTGCACCGCGTGCTCGACGGCGACGGCATCGGCGACGAGGCGACCGTCGCCCGCGCTCTCCACCGCATGCGCGAGCGCCCGCCGCAGGTGCTCAACCTCTCCTTCGGCGGCCACACCTTCGACGACCGGCCGCCGCAGCTGCTAGGCGACGCCATCGCCGCGCTGCCGGACACGGTGACCGTGGCCTGTGCCGGCAACACCGGGTCCGACCGGCCGTTCTGGCCCGCGGCGATGCCTGCCGTGGTGGGCGTGGCCGCCGTGGACGCGTCCGAGGAGCGCAGGGCCCCCTACTCCGGCCACGGCACCTGGGTGGACGCCTGCGCCCGCGGCGACTGGCTGACCAGCAGTTTTCTGGACGGAGGCGACTTCGCTGGATACGCGACGTGGAGCGGCACATCGTTCGCCACCGCCCTGGTGGCGGGGGCCGTGGCGGACGCGGCCAAGAGCGAGCCGGCGAAGGAGGTGGCCCGGCGGCTCTTCGACTCGGAGGAGACCCGGCAAATTCCCGATCTGGGAGTTCTCATCCCGTCGAGTCTGTAGAGTTTACGCTCAGTCCTCAAGCAATCACGGGGAGGCATGATCGCCTGCTCGTGCCGGACGGAAGGAGGCCGCATGCGGGATCCAGCGGAGTTGCTCGTCGCGGTCGCCGAGGGAGACCGGTCGGCTTGGGACGAGCTGGAGTCCACGTTCGGGCCGCGCATGTGGGCCGTTGCCCGCGCGTGCGGCCTGAGCCCATCCGACGCGGCGGATGCGGTTCAGGGCTCCTGGCTGCGCCTTCTGCAGCATCTCCAGAGCATCAGGGATCCGGCGGGGGTGGGAGGCTGGCTCATGACGACCGTGCGCCGCGAAGCCCTCCTGCTGCTGCGGAAGGAGCGCGCGGGCGTCTCCTCCTTCGAGGTCGTCGAAGGCCCTGACCCGGAGTCCGCCGTCCTGGAGGCCGACGGCAGGCGCCTGCTCTGGAAGACGGTCTCCACCCTGCCCGAACCCTGCCGGTCACTCCTCCAGCTGGTCGCTAATGACGTCGGCAACCAGCAGATCGCGGCTCGGCTCGGGTTCCCCATCGGCAGCGTCGGTCCGACCAAGGCCCGCTGCCTCGAAAAACTGCGCACTCTGCTCTCACTACAGGAGACCGCGCAATGATCAACGATGAATACTTCCTGGCGGCCCTCCGGTTGGCCGCCGGGAACGACCCGATTCCCGGTCACGTGTCCGCCGCCGCACGTGACGCCTACGGGCTTCGGGTCCCGGGAGCGGTCACGGCCGCCCCCGGCGAGTGCGCCGCAGCCGGCGGCGTACGCGATGGCGAGGGCTGCCACCTGGTGCGCTTCGTCACGGCGGATCTCACCTTCGATCTGGAGGTGACGATCGGCGACGGCCTCATCGATGTCGCTGGACATATCTCCCCGAACCCAGGAGAGGGAGCTCTCATCGATGTGAAGACCCCCCATCTGACACTCACCCGGCGGATCAGCGCCACCGGCGAGTTCGCCGTCACCGGACTGCCACCGGGCTGGCTCAGCGTGGTGTGCCACCGGGTCGGCCAGAAACCCGTCCAGACCAGATGGGTACGCATCCGTCCCTGACCCTCCCGACCTGACCTCCAACCGACCAGCCGAGAGAGGCGCGTCCCTCTCTCGGCCGTTCCGCTCCAAGGCCCGACATGAGCGCGACACCAGATTCACCCGGCGACCGCGACCCGCTCGTCGTGGCGGCCGAGGCCGCCGTCATGCGCTCCCTGGTCGATCCCGATCACGCGCTCCAGGCGGGCCGCTTCGTCCTGTCCGCCGCACGCCGGGCCCGCAACCCCGAGGCCGAGGCCGTCGCGCTCAGGGCCATCGCGCTGGCCGCCCGCGAGCTGGGCGATCTCCGCGACGCCGAGCACCACCTCCGCGAGGCCATCGCCACCGAGGGCGCCCCGCCGGAGCGGGTCGCCCAGGCCCGCCTCTCCCTCGTCACCGTGCGCACCGAACGCGGCCACCCGCTCCAGGCCCTCCGCGTCGCCGCCCAGGCCTGGTCGCACCTGTCTCCGCTCGACCGCGCCAAGCTCGACACGCAGCGCGCGGTGGCCCTGGCCCGTCTCGGCCGCCACCAGGAGGCCATCGCGTCCTGCGACCGCGCGCTGCGCGTGCTCGTGAGCGCGCCCGGCACCATCGACGACCGCAGGTTCCTGGCGGGCGGGCTGCTCAACCGCGGCCTCGTCCACTCCTATCGTGGCGACTGGGACGCCGCCATGCGCGACCTCACCGCCTGCCTGGAGATCTCCCAGCGCTCGGGGCTGCGGCACCTGGCCCGCCTGTCCGCCGCGAACCTGCCCTTCCTCGCGGTACGGCGCGGCGACATCGCGGGGGCGTTCAAGCACTACCGCGAGGCCGAGGACACCCTGTTCGGCTTCCCCGAGCGGCTGGCCACGATGCGGGCGGACTTCGCCGGCGCCCTGCTGGCCGCTCACCTGCCCGGCGAGGCCAGGGCCATGCTGAGCCTGGCCGTGCCCGATCTCGAGGCGTCGGGCGCGCACGTGGCGCTGGCCGAGGCGCGGCTGAAGCTGGCCCAGGTGGAGCTGCTCACCGGCGACCCGCACCGGGCGCGGCAGGTGGCCGAGCAGGCCGCCGCCGAGCTGGCCGCGCAGGAACGAACCTCGTGGCTGCCGCTGGCCAAGGAGGTCGTTCTGCGCTCCCGCCTGGCGCTCGAACCCGTCACGCCCGCCCTGGTCGCCGAGCTGGTCGCGTGCGCGGACGAGCTGGAGGACGGGCTGGCGCAGCTCGAGGGGGCGGCCACGTTGCGGCTGGTGGCGGCCGAGGCGGCGCTCGCCCTGGACGACCACCCGACGGCCTCGGCGCAGCTCGCCATGCTCACCGAGCACGCCGAACGGGAGGAGCCGTGGGCCCCGGCCGGCACCCAGCTGACCTCGCTGGCCGCGGAGCCCACGCGGACGCAGGAGATCCCGGTGCCCGTGCGGCAGCACGCGCTCGCGCTGGAGGCGTCGCTGCAGGAGGACGCCACAGGGGCGTTCCGGGCGGTCCGTAACGGGCTGTCGGAGGTGAGCGAGCGGGTGGAGACGTTCGACGACCCTTCGCTACGCGCCCACGCGGCCAGGGCCGGGGAGCGGCTGGCGGCGTTCGGGCTGGGGCTGGCGGTGCGGGGAGGGTGTGCGGGGGAGGTGTTCGAGTTCGCGGAGCGGTGGCGGGCGGTCGCGGCGCCTTCCCATGCGTGCTCCCCGGTGGCCCCCGATCGGGTGCGGGCCATGGTGGGGTCCGGGGCGCTGGTGGAGTTCGTGGCGGACCAGGACGCGCTGCTGGCCGTGGTGATCACCGGGGAACGGGCGGTGCTGCGGCGGGTCGGCGACGTACGGCCGATCAAGGAGGCGATCGTCCGCCTGCGTTACGCGCTACGCCGGCGGTGCACCGAACGCCACACCGCGCCGTGGCAGGCCGGCGGGCAGGACCCCTGCGACGTGGGGAACGCCGAGGCGGCGGGCCTGGAAGTCGAGCGGTTGTTGTTGCGCCCGCTGCTGGCCGAGCTGGGTGACGGGCCGCTGGTGGTGGTGCCGGTGGGCGCCCTCCACACGGTGCCGTGGGGTGCGCTGCCGTGCCTGCGCGAACGTCCGGTGACCGTGACCGCCAGCGCGGCCGCCTGGGCGCACGCCCGCGAGCTCGGTCTCGCCCGCCGGGGCGGGCCGCCGGTGGTGGTGGCGGCAGCCGGACCCGCTCTGGCGCACGCGCACGCCGAGGTGGCGAACGTGCTGGCCTGCCACCCGGACGGCCGCGAGGTGCCGGGGCACACCGGGGCGGTGTTGAAGGCGCTGGAGGTGGCCGACGTGCTGCATCTGGCCGCGCATGGGGTCTTTCATGCACGTAGTCCGCTGGTGTCCGGGATCACCTTGGAGGACGGCTCGCTCATGGCGTACGACCTGCTGGACGTCCCCCGGTCGCCGGGGCTGGTGGTGCTGTCGGCCTGCAATTCCGGGATGTCGCGCACGCCGGTCGAGGGGGCTCCGCTGGGCCTGCCCGGGACGTTCCTGGCCAAGGGGTCGTCGTGTGTGGTGGCCGGGCTGGTGCCGGTGCGCGATGAGGGGGCTCGGGCGCTGATGAGCATGTTCCACGAGCTCGTGGCGGCAGGCCACCCACCGAACGCGGCCCTGGCGTCCGCCGCGGCCAAGACGGGTGAGACCGGCTTCGTCTGCTTCGGCGCAGGCGACCTGCCGTTGTACTGACGCTGGGTGGTACGGACCCGCCACTCTCGTCGCGGACCCGCCACTCTCGTCGCGGACCCGCCACTCTCGTCGCGGGCCCGTTACCGATGCGCGGAAGGTCAGCCGGTGGCGACCGGCCTGGAGGGATCGGCGACCCAGTTGGACCAGGAACCCACATAGAGCGCGGCGGGCAGGCCCGCCACCGCCAGCGCCAGCACCTCGTGTGCGGCCGTCACGCCGGAGCCGCAGTACGCGCCCGCCTGAACGCCCTCGCGGACCCCGAGCCCGGCGAAGCGGTCACGTAGCGCGGCGGGGTCGAGGAAACGGCCATCGGGACCCACGTTCTCGGTCGTGGGCGCGCTGACGGCCCCGGGAACGTGCCCGGCCACCGGATCGATCGGCTCCACCTCGCCCCGATAGCGTTCGGCGGCCCGGGCGTCGAGCAGCACGCCCTGGGTGGCCAGCGCGCCCGCCTCGTCAGCCGTCAACATCGGCATCCCGCCCGGCCTCGCGGTGAAATCCCCCTCGGCGAGGTCGGACCCCGGAACGTCCTTCGTGGTTGGGAGCCCGGCCTCGATCCACGCGGGCAGCCCGCCGTCGAGCACGCGAACGTCCTGGTGGCCGAAGTAGCGCAGCGCCCACCACGCCCTGGCCGCGACCGTGGACCCGGCGTCGTCGTAGACCACCACCGGCCGCCCGTCCGACACTCCCAGCCGCCGCATCGCGCTCTGGAACGCGCCCGCCTCGGGCAGCGGATGACGCCCGCCCTCGCCGGGAGGCGCCGCGAGGTCCTTGTCCAGATCGCAGTAGACGGCGCCCGGAACGTGCCCCTCGCGATAGGACTCCACGCCGGGCGGCCCGCCCAGCCGCCAGCGAACGTCGAGCACCGTCACGTCGTCGAGCGCGGCGAGTCCGGCGGGTGTGATCAGCGGGCTGGTCAAGTGCGTACCTCCAGGAGCGGGACATACTGCTCGGCCGCCGTCATCGAACCGTGGTATCCGATGAAGAGCGCCTCGATCCGGTTGCGGGTGGGGGCGGTGATGGCCAGGTCGGTGTAGGGCACGGCCACGACGTCGCCGATGCGTTCCAGCCACGTGTCCCGCACCCGTGGCCCGAACCACCCTGACTCGACCGCCTCCTGTCTGGACACTACCCAGGCTTTCCCCCTGAGGGTGTCGCGCCACGCCTCCAGCACGTCTTTCCCGGCTCCCCGCTCGGCGTAGACGTGCCTGGCCCTGGCCTCCCCGCCGAGCAGGGCCACGCCCTCCGTCAGCTCGGGAACTTTCTCAGCGTCGATCTTCTCGGTGGCGTTGACCATGCCGTGGTCGGCGGTCACGTAGAGGGCGGACCCGGGAGGCAGTCCCTCGGCCAGCCGGCGCGCCATGTCGTCGACGACGGCGAGCTGCCTGAGCCACTCCTCGCTCCCCCAGCCCGTCATGTGCCCGGCGGTGTCCAGATCGCCGTAGTAAACGGTGAGATGCGCCGAACCGGCCCGCATCGCCTCGTGCACCCGCGCGACGCGGTCGTCCACGGCGTCGGCGGCCACGTAACGCACGCCTCGGTAGACGGCCCTGGTCAGCCCGGTGCCTTCGAACTCGGCGGGACCGACGTAGACCGAGTCGATCCCGGCCCGGACGGCGCGCTGGTAGACGGTCGGGGCGGGCTGCCACTGGTCCGGATCCATGGTCAGGCCGCCGGGCAGGGTCCAGCGCAGGCAGTTGAACAGGTGGCCGGTGCCGGGCACGGCCAGCGTCAGCCCGAGCATGCCGTGCTCGCCCGGCGTCAGGCCGGTGCCGAGGGAGCAGAGGCTGGTGACGGTGGTGGCGGGGAATCCGGCGGTGAGCGTCCTGCCCGCCAGCGAGGAGAGGAACGGGGCGGCCTCGGCGTGCGCCCGCAACAGCTCGGCCCCCAGACCGTCCACCAGGAAGAGGCAGACGCGCTGCGCGGGCTCCAGGACGAGCGGAGGATCGCTCGCTGCGGTGAGGGCGGTGGCCGCGTCGCGCGCGTCCGGCGCGCCGGACGTATTCGCCGTGATGGGGGTGGCCGCCGCCGGGTTCGGCGTGCTCGCCGTGCCGGACACGTCCGCCGTCGTTTCGGGAGCGCTCACCGTGCCGGGCGCGTCCGCCGTATCCGGAGCGCTTGGCATGTTGCGCGCGGTCGCCTTATCGGGAGCGTTCGCCGTCCCAGGAGTGCCAGGCTCGCGCACGCCCAGCGCCGCCAGCATCGCGTCAGGCAGATCTGCCAGCGACCCGCCGCCGTACCCCGGCACCAGCATGCCCATCATCCTATGCCTTCGAGGATCTCTCCCTTTTCTCCTGGGTCTTTCCGCCCTCCCTTACGAGCGCATGGCGGGCTGGTGCCCACGCCCATCACCGGGCGCTGACCGGTGGCGGTCAGGAGGCGGCGCGGGCGGTGGCCTCGGACAGGGCCTTGGCGAAGGCGAGGACGTGGGTGACCGCCTCGGGGCCGTCGGCCGCCTCACTGACCCTGAGCGACAGGTCGTCGGCCGTGATCGCGCCCGTGTAGCCGTGGTCGGCCTCGCAGTTTTCGTCGCCGCACGTAGCCGGCTCCAGGTCCACGTGGGAGATGGCGCCCCAGCCGATCGTGAGCGTCGCCTCCGTGGGAGGGACGCCCGGCACGTATGAGGCCGGGTCGGGCACCACGCGGGTGACGGCGACCGACTGGACGCGGCTCAGCCGTACGGCCTCCGTGGTCGTGGAGGCGTGGGACGTCGAGACGCCCTCCACCGCGGGGTGCTCGTCGGTGTGGCAGACCAGCAGCCGCGTCGCCGACAGCACCAGCACGGTGACGTGTCTGCGCACCTCCATCGCGGGATCGAACGTGGCCTCGTGATGGACCACGAAGGCGGTCACCGCCTCCTTGCCCAGCGCGGATTCGACCGCGTCGGTGACGAGGTCGGGGTAGTAGCCGCTGCGCTCGATCGCTTCGCGCAGGCCCGCGGCGGAGACTCGGGTTTCCCTCATGGGTCCATCCTGCCAGGGCCGGGCAGTACACTCACCCGCCCCATATAACGCTCTATAACGTCTTTTATCCAGGCATCAGGCGGCACTTGCTTCACTTCTTTTGCCGCCATTCGCCGTCATTCGCTGAGAGCTGATCACGAGAGCCTCCGGGGGCCGCCGTCGAGGCGCGGGCCCGCCGGAGTGCGCAGGGTGGCGCGGGCGCCGAGGATGATGACGTTCGACTCGCCGACGAGCACCTGGTCCAGATCCAGCCTGGCCACCTCGGGCAGGTCGCCGGCCAGGCGGCCGACGCGTACGAGGAGGTCTTCCAGGGCGTCCACGGCCACGGGCGGGTAGCCGTACTGGCCGAAGAGCAGCGGGGCCGCCCGCACGGAGCGCACGAGCGCGGCGGCGTCCTCGCGGGTCAGGGGGGCCAGGCGGAACCCCTGGTCGAGCAGGAGGCGCGCGGTCACCTCGCCGAGCCCGAACGACACGACGGGGCCGAACGCGGGGTCCTCGACGGCGCCCACGACGGTCGGCACGGCGGGCTGCGGCGCCATCCGCTGGACCGCCAGCTCCACCCCCTCGCCCAGCTGATCGGCGAACCCGGCGAAGGCGTGGCGCACCATCTCGGGGCCTGTCAGGCCGAGCCGGACGGTGCCCGCGCGGCGCGAGGCGCCGGGGTCGGCCACCTTGAGCACCACGGGCCACCCGAGCCGCTCGGCCGCCGCCACCGCCTCGTCCGGCGAGCGCACCACCTCGGCCGGCCAGACGGTCAGGCCGTAGCAGGACAGCAGCTCGGTGGCGTCGACCTCGACCGGCGGCCCCGCCTGGGCGAACACACCCGCCGCCGATTCGCCGGCGACGCCTCCGGGCCCGGGGGCGCTCGGAAAGGCCGGCTCCGTAGATGCGTCCGGCGACCGGTCTGAGGGCACGCCGGACGAGCCCGCCGCCGTTGCATCGGCACCATCTGACGCCTCCGGCGCCTCGCCCCGAGCACTCGCCGTGCCGCCCACGGGACCGGCCGAGGCGGACGACGGCTTGCCGGCCGGGGTCGGCGACGGCTGGGCGCCCGGGGCGGGCGCCGACTCGGCGGCCGGGGCCGAAGAGGGCGACGGCTGGGCGGCCGAAGCAGGCGCGACGGGCGGGGTGGGTGCGGTGGTGGACAGGGCCGTGTGGACCAGGTCCTTGGCGCGGGCCGTGTCGATGTCGTCGAGCTCGGGTGGCGGCACCGCCGGGTGGGCGCGCCACCTCGCGTAGCGGACGACGTGCGCCAGTGCCCTGACCGCCTCCTCAGGCGCCGCGTACGACGGGATCGAGCCGCGCGACGGCGTCACCTCGCACCCCGGCACGCGGGTCTCGACGCGCAGGGCCGGATGCATGCCCAAATGGCCCTGGAACGTCGCGAGCACCGGCTTGGCAGAGTCCGTGGAGACCCGTAGCAGCTCGGCCGCCACCTCGTCCGTGTCGCCGGGAATGGGCGGCATGTAGATCACGACGGCGGCGTCCACGTCGGGGGAGGCGAGTTCGCCGGCGAGCGCCGTGCCGAACTCCGCGGCTCCGGCGGCGGGACCCAGGTTGACCGGCGGGCGCGGCTCGAGGCCGACGGCGAGGCAGGCGTCGGCGGCGAGCAGGCCGAGGGCGTCTGAGTTGGTCACGAGCGCGACCCTGGGCCCGGCAGGCAGCGGTTGGTACGCCAGCAGCTGGCCGACGTCGAAGAGCTGGATGAGGTCGTCGACCCTGATCAGCCCCGCCTGCTCGATCAGCGAGCTGATCGCCGAGTCCGGCAGGCCCAGCTCCTCCGCCGAGTGCCCGGCGGGGGTGCCGCCGCTCTTGACCACCACGACGGGCTTGCTCCGGGAGATGCGCCTGGCCAGCCGGGTGAACTTGCGCGGATTGCCGAGCGACTCCAGGTAGAGCAGGATCACCTCGGTCGAGTCGTCTTCCTCCCAGTACTGCAGCAGGTCGTTGCCGGAGACGTCGGCCCGGTTTCCGGCGGAGACGAACGACGAGATGCCCATGCCGCGCTGCGCCACCCGCTGGAGCAGCGCGGTGCCGAGCGCGCCCGACTGGCTGAAGAAGCCCACCTTGCCCCGGCACGGCAGGGTGGCGGCGAGGGTGGCGTTGAGCTTGACGGCGGGGTCGGTGTTGGCGATGCCGAGGCAGTTGGGGCCCACGACGCGCAGCCCGTACGAACGCGCGAGGCGAGCCAGCTCGTCCTGCCTGCCCTTGCCCGCCGGGCCGGTCTCCCCGAACCCCGACGAGACCACCACCAGGCCGTGCACGCCCTTCTCCGCGCACTCCTTGACCACGTCGATCACGCCGGAGGCGGGCACGGCCACCACGGCCAGGTCCACGTCGCCGTCGATGGCCCCCACGCTCGGGTAGGCCCGCACGCCCGCCACGGCCCGCACCTCCCGGTGCACCGGATAGACGGGGCCGGTGAAGTCGGCGGCCAGCAGGTTGCGCAGGACGGTCTGGCCGACCCCGCCGGGCTCGCGGGAGGCGCCGATGACGGCGACCGAACCCGGGGTGAGCAGCCTGGCGATGGACCTGGACTCGGCCCGGTGCTCGCGCGCGAGCGTGACCTCCGTCGAGGTCTCGGTGGGGGTGAGGTCGAGCGTCATGCGTACGACGCCGTCCTCGAACTGGCTCTGTGCCGTGTAACCGGCCTGGCGCAGCAGGCCCGTCATGCGCATGTTGGCGGGCAGGACGTCGGCGACGAAGCGTTCGATGCCGCGCTCGCGAGCGGTGGCCGCCAGGTGCTCCAGGAGCACGGAGGCCACGCCCCTGCCCTGGTGCGCGTCCTCGACGAGGAAGGCCACCTCGGCCTCGCCCGGTCCGGTGCGGTCGTAACGGATGACGGCGACCATCTCGGTGCCGATGGTGGCGATCAGCGCGACGCGGTTGACGTAGTCGACGTTCGTGAACCGCTCGACTTCCCTGTCGGAAAGCCGGGGCCTCGGCCCGAAGAACCGGAAATAGATCGACTCGTCTGACAGACGCGAGTAAAAAGAGCGGAGGCGGTCCGCGTCGGCGGGCTTGATCGGACGAACATGAGCCGTGCCGCCGTCGGCCAGGACGACATCGGCCTCCCAATGGGCCGGATAGTTTGCCTCCACAATCACGAGCGTAAACCCGCATCCCATATGCCAAGACCGGGGTCCCCGTTGGGCAACGCTTGTGCATCGACTGCAGCCCGGTGTCATGGGTCCGCCCCACGGACAGCCCGGAAGCTGTTAGTTTTGCCGTGGCCAGGCTCGTTCTGAAGGCAGCAAGGTGGTGACATCATGACGCGGGTCGTCGTGGTGGGCGATCTCATGACCGACGCGGTCGCGCGCGCCCGTTATGCGCTCGCCAGGGCGAGCGACACCCCGGCGATCGTGACCATGCACGGCGGCGGCTCGGGGGCCAACGTCGCCTCGTGGCTGGCCGTCGAGGGTGCCGAGGTGGCCTTCATCGGCCGCAGGGGCGCCGACATCACGGGGCGAAACCGCGACATGGAACTGATGGGCTACGGCGTGGACGCCCGGCTCGTCATGGACCCCGAGCGGCCCACGGGCACCTGCGTGGTGCTCGTCACGCACAAGGGCGAGCGCACCATGCTCTCCGACCCGGGCGCCAACGCGGCGCTGTCGCCCGAGGACCTGCCGCGCGACCTGTTCACGGGCGGCTCGCACCTCCACCTGTCGGGCTACACGCTGATCAACGAGGGCTCGCGTGACGCGGGCCTCGCGGCGCTCGACATGGCCAGGCGCAGCGGGATGTCGATCTCGGTCGACTGCGCCTCGTCCGCGCCTCTGGACCGTACGGGGGCGGAGCCGTTCCTGGAGTGGACCAACGGGGCCAAGCTGCTGTTCGCCAACATCGAGCAGGCCAAGGTGCTGACCGGACGCGACGACGCCGAGGCCGCCGCCAAGGTGCTGACCGCGTGGTTCCCGCAGGTCGTCATCAAGATGAACGCCGAAGGCGCCCTCTGGTACAGCAACGGCCGCCCCGACCCGGTCCGCGTGGCCGCCGAGCCGGTCGACAAGATCGTGGATGGCACGGGGGCCGGAGACGCGTTCAGTGCCGGGTTCCTGCCTGCCTGGCTGGCGGGCAAGCCGCCGGCGGAGGCGCTCGCCTCGGGCTGCCGGCTGGCGGCGAAGGCGATCATGCACCTGGGCGCCCGCCCGCCGTTCTGACCGGCCCTGTTTCTGCTGCATGCCCGAGCAGCGGTCACCCTTGCGGATGCGCCTGATCGGCGCTCTGGGCGGTCCGGGGCGAGTTCCCCGTTGCCGACTGCTCTCCGCCGCTATGGTGGGCAAGTCGGGATTTAGCGCGACATAAGGGAGCCGGATGCAGGGCGTGCGTCCGTTACGGCCGGGTGACCCCACGTCGGTCGGCTCGTACGAGGTCACCGGCTTTTTGGGCGAGGGCGGACAGGGCAGCGTCTACCTCGGCATCTCCCCCGCCGGCGAGCGGGTCGCGATCAAACTGCTGCACGCCAGGTTCGCCGACGACGAGCAGGCGGTACGCCGCTTCCGCCGCGAGGCCGAGGCACGCTGGCCGCGTGCGGGCAGCCGTCCGGGTTCGCCGTCACGTACCTCTATCGGGACCAGCCCGCAGAGCAGAAGGCGGCCGAGGTCGTCCAGCAGAGCCTCGCCCGCGTGGGCATCCAGGTCACGCTGAAGAAGGCCCCCGTCGTGGAGTTCTACAAGGCGTACGGCGGCAACCCCGAGTACCTCAAACAGAACAAGATCGGCCTGATCGCGAAGACCTGGGCACCCGACTGGCCGGATCCCGAGTCGTTCCTCACGCTGATCGCGGACAGCAGGCAGATCAACAAGGAGTTCTCGTTCAACGTGAGCGTCCGCGTCAGGGCCCTCGACTCCCTCATGGATCAGGCCAGGGCCGAACTCGACGCGGGCAAGCGGGCCGGCTTGTGGAGCCAGGTGGAGTCGAGGCTCGCCCAGGAGGCCGTGCTCGTCCCGCTGGCCTGGACGAGCACTCTGCTGCTACGCGGCCAGAACGCCACGAACGTCCACGTCAGCCCGGTCTATGGCGACTACGACCTGCTGACCGTGGGCGTCAGGTAGTGGTGGCCAGGGCGAGCGGCAGCACCGCCGGGGCGCCCGCGTGCCGCACGAGGGCCGCCGCGAGCGTCATCGTCCACCCCGTGTCGACGCGGTCGTCCACGAGCAGCACCGGCCCACCGCACTGAGCGATCGAGGCGCCGAGCTCCCTGGGCATGGCGAGCGTGGCCCTGACCGCCTGCACTCGCTTGGCGCTGTTGAACTGCTGCCCGGGCGAGCCCGCCCGATATCCCAGCTCCCCCAGGTAGGCCAGCCGCCCCACGGACGCCAGCCGCTCGGCGAACCCGCGCACGAGCGCGGGCCGCGTCGCGGACGGAACGTTCACCACGGCGACGGGCCGCTCGCGCCAGTCCCAGCCCGACAGCACCTGCACGACGGCCTTGAACATGTCGTCGGCCATCGGCCCGTCGTCCCCGTTGAACAGCTCCCGCAGCCGGTTGCCCCACCCGATGTCGGTCAGCCGGCCGAGCGCCCGGCCGGGCTCTGCGCCCAGGTCGGGCTTGATCCGCCCGGACAGGTCGGGCAGCCCGGTCGGCCACTGCTTGCGTGCCTCGATCTCGACGCCCGGCCTGCTCAGCCGCTGGCGGGCGCTCTCGACGGCCTGCGCGCCGATCTCCGGCGACCGGTGCCGCCCGGTGCAGTTGTCGCAGCGCCCGCACGGCCTGGCGGCCTCGTCGTCGAGGTGCCTGCGCAGGAACTGCTCCCTGCACTCGGACGTCGTCAGGTAGCCGAGCATGGCCTCCTGTTCGGCCCTGCGCTCGGCGGCGATGCGGGCGTAACGCTCGGCGTCGTAGGTCCACGGCTCGCCGGTGGCCTCCCAGCCGCCCTTGACCCGCCGGACCGCGCCGTCCACGTCGAGCACCTTGAGCATCATCTCCAGCCGGCTCCTGCTCAGGTCGACGGCCGTTTCGAGGGCCGGCGTGGACATGACGCCGCCTTCTCCGAGCGCGTGGAGCGTGGCCCGTACGACGGGCTCGGGCGGGAACGCCAGCGAGGCGAAATAGGCCCAGATCTCCCGGTCCTCCACCCCCGGCAGCAGGATCACCTCGGCCCGCTCGACCCCGCGCCCCGCCCGGCCGACCTGCTGGTAGTAGGCGACGGGCGACTGCGGCGCCCCCACGTGCACCACGAACCCCAGGTCCGGCTTGTCGAACCCCATCCCCAAGGCGCTCGTCGCCACCAGCGCCTTGAGCTTGTTGTTCAGTAGCGCCTCCTCGGCCGCCAGCCGCTCCGCCGGGTCGGTCTGCCCGGAGTAGGCGGCCACCTCGAACCCCTGCTCGCGCATATATCCGGCGATCTCGTGGGCGGCGGCGACGGTGAGGGTGTAGACGATGCCGGAGCCGGGCAGCTCGCGCAGCGTCTGCGCCAGCCACGCCAGCCGCTGCTCGGCGGTGGGCAGGCGCACGACGCTCAGGTGCAGGCTCTCCCGCTCCAGCGGCCCGCGCAGCACGAGCGTGCCGTCCCCGTCGTCGTCGGGCAGGCGCATCTGCTCGGCCACGTCACGGGTGACGCGGGCGTTCGCGGTGGCGGTGGTGGCCAGGACGGGGATGCCCGGCGGCAGGTCCTCGAACAACGTGGCCAGCCTGCGATAGTCCGGCCTGAAGTCGTGCCCCCAGTCGGAGATGCAGTGGGCCTCGTCCACCACCACGAGCCCGGCGCTCTCGGCCAGCTCGGGCAGGACGTTGTCGCGGAAGTCGGGGTTGTTGAGCCGCTCGGGGCTGACCAGCAGCACGTCGACCATGCCCTCGGCGACCTGGCCGTAGATCTCCTCCCAGGCCTCGGGGTTGGCGGAGTTGATCGTGACGGCCCTGATGCCGGCCCGCTCGGCGGCGGCGATCTGGTTGCGCATGAGCGCCAGCAGCGGCGAGACGATGACCGTGGGGCCCTCGCCGAGCTCGCGCAGGAGCGCGGTGGCCACGAAGTAGACGGCCGACTTGCCCCAGCCGGTGCGCTGCACGACGAGCACCCGCCGCCGATCCACCACCAGGGCCTCGATGGCGGCCCACTGGTCGTCGCGCAGCACGGCGTGCTCGCCCGCCAGCGCCCGCAACCGCTCCTCGGCCTCTTCCCGCAGCATCGCGACATCGGGGGCTTCAATCATGCCCCCCTTGTTACCACGCCCCTTCGATGCCCGCGTCCCTCATGCGCCGCCGTCCGTGGCTGAGGCCCCGCAAAACACCCGTCTCGTACCTGATTCCAGGGGCTCAAGCGGGATCCGCGTGCTCGGGGAAGGCGTTGATGGTGACGCGGTGCATGCGGCGGCGTTCCGTGTAGTCGGCCACCGCGTAGTGCTGGGTCGGGCGGTTGTCCCAGAAGGCGAGGGTGCCGGGCCGCCAGCGCAGCCGGAGCTGGTACTCGGGCGAGCGGATGTGGTCGATCAGGAGCGGCAGCAGCGCCTCGTTCTCCCGATCCGTGAGCCCCACCAGGCGCGTCGTGGAGGCGCGGTTGACGAAGAGGGCCTTGCGGCCGGTCTCGGCGTGCACGCGCACCACCGGACGCTCCACCGGCGGCCACTTCGCCTGGATCTCGGCCAGGTCGAACGGGTGCCCCTTCGCGATCGCCTTCGTCATCGACATCGTGATGTCGTGCACGGCCGTCAGCTCGTCACACAGCCGCTGCAGCGAGGGCGAGAGCGTCTCGTACGCCAGGTACGTGTTCGCCCAGCACGTGTCCCCGCCCACGCTGGGCAGCTGGACGCAACGGAGCAGGGAACCCATCGGCGGGGTGGGTTCGAAGGTGTTGTCGCTGTGCCACTCGTCGCCGCCCTCGCCCTTCGGTGAGGTCTGATCGAGGATGTGGATGGGGCTGGCGGAGTCCTTCTTGAAGGCGGGGTGGTTGAGCGTGCCGAAGTTCAGGGCGAACTGCAGGTGCTGCTCGTCGTCGATGTGCTGGTCGCGGAAGAACAGCACGAGGTGCTTGAGCCAGCCCGCCCGCAGGGTCGTGACCTCTTCTTGTGACAGCGGTTTGCGCAGATCGACCCCGGTGACCTCGGCGCCGATGTGCTTGGTCACGGGATGGAACTCGATCATGACGCCTCCGGGACGACGGGATCCTCGTGCGGCGAACGTAACACCAAGCAATTGCTTGGTCAAGTGCCGTCCGGCGTGTCGATCGAACACGCATGCGAGAAGTTGTTGGGATCAAGTATCATCTTGACGTATGGATACGCCACAGGGGACGTGGCTCGTGCCATCATCTCCAGGGGCGAACACGCCGGAACCCACACCGGTCGCGTGGCCGTACGCACCTCTGGCCGTCATCGCAGCGCGATCATTCGGGTTACGTCGCCGCCTCACCCGCCGATCTGACGCTACTCCAGCGAGCTGACGGATACGGTTACCGCACAAGGACAGAAGGAGGATGCGCTTCCCCTCGGCGCGACGGCCGAGGCAGCCGCGCAGCACAAGATGGCCCGACGCACGACTGCACCCCCACCTGAGGACTTCGAGGAGCGGATCGTCGACATCGACGTCACCTCCGAGATGCGCACCAGCTATCTCGAGTACGCGTACTCGGTGATCTACCAGCGCGCCCTGCCCGACGCGCGTGACGGCCTCAAGCCCGTGCAGCGGCGCATCCTCTACTCGATGAGCGAGATGGGCCTGCGCCCCGACCGCGGGCACGTCAAGTCGTCGCGCGTCGTCGGCGACGTCATGGGCAAGCTGCACCCCCACGGTGACAGCGCCATCTACGACGCCCTCGTGCGCCTGGCGCAGCCGTTCTCCATGCGCCTGCCGCTCGTCGACGGCCACGGCAACTTCGGCTCCCCCGACGACCTGCCCGCCGCCATGCGTTACACCGAGGCCAGGCTGGCCCCGGCGGCGATGCTCATGGTCGAGTCGCTCCACGAGGACACCGTCGACTTCAAGCCCAACTACGACGGCCAGGAGACCGAGCCGGTCGTCATGCCGTCGGCGTTCCCCAACCTGCTGGTCAACGGCACGAGCGGCATCGCGGTCGGCATGGCCACCAACATGGCGCCGCACAACCTCGGCGAGGTCGTGGCCGCCGCCCGCCACCTGATCAAGAAGCCCGGCGCGACGCTGGACGAGCTGATGACGTTCGTGCCGGGTCCCGACCTGCCGACGGGCGGCTCGATCATCGGGCTCCAGGGGGTGCGCGACGCGTACCAGACGGGGCGTGGCACGTTCCGCATGCGGGCCAAGTGCACGGTGGAGCAGATCACGCCGCGCCGCAAGGGCATCGTCGTCACCGAGCTGCCCTACAACGTCGGCCCCGAGCGCGTCGTCACCAAGATCAAGGAGCTGGTGACGTCCAAGAAGCTCCAGGGCATCGCCGATCTCAAGGACCTCACCGACCGCCACAAGGGCCTGCGGCTGGTCATCGAGATCAAGAACGGCTTCATCCCCGAGGCCGTCCTCGAGGAGCTCTACCGGCTGACGCCGATGGAGGAGACGTTCGGCATCAACAACGTCGCCCTGGTCGACGGCGAGCCGCGCACGCTCGGGCTGCGCGAGATGCTGCAGGTCTATGTCGACCACCGGCTCGAGGTGGTGCGCCGCAGGTCGGAGTTCAGGCGGCGCAAGCGCGAGGAGCGCCTCCACCTCGTCGACGGCCTCATCATCGCCCTGCTCAACATCGACGAGGTCATCCAGGTCATCCGCGCCTCCGACGACTCGGCGCAGGCGCGCACGCGGCTGATGGACGTGTTCGACCTGACCGACATCCAGGCCGCCTACATCCTGGACACGCCGCTGCGGCGGCTCACCAGGTACGACAAGCTGGAGCTCGATCAGGAGAAGCAGACGCTGAGCGACGAGATCGCGCAGCTCACCGAGATCCTCTCCTCGGAGACCAAGCTCCGCCAGGTGGTCTCGGGTGAGCTGGCCGACGTGGCCAAGAAGTACGGCACGCCGCGCCGCACCGTGCTGCTGGAGTCGCCGGGCGTCACCCGCACCCCGGTCGCGGAGCTGCAGGTGGCCGACGACCCGTGCCTGGCGCTGCTGTCCTCGACCGGCCTGCTGGCGCGCACCCCCGACGCCTCGCCGCTGCCCGGCGAGGGCGAGCGTGCCGCGCACGACGTGCTGGTGTCGGCCGTGAAGACATCCGTACGCGGCGAGGTGGGCGTGGTGACGTCGCTGGGCCGGCTGATCCGGATCCAGGTCGTGGACCTGCCGACGCTGCCTGCCACGGCCAACCCGCCGACCCTGTCGGGCGGGCACCCGGTCTCCGAGTACGCCTCCCTGCAGCCCGACGAGAAGGTGGTCGGCCTCGGCTCCCTCGACCCTGACGGCCCCGGCCTGGCCCTGGGCACGGCTCAGGGCGTGGTCAAGCGGGTGGTGCCCGACTACCCGGCCAACCGCGACGACTTCGAAGTGATCACGTTGAAGGACGGCGACAGCGTGGTGGGCGCGGTCGAGCTCGTCTCCGAGTCGCACGACCTGGTGTTCGTCTCCTCAGACGCCCAGCTGCTGCGCTACCCCGCCTCGCTGGTGCGCCCGCAGGGCCGCCCGGCGGGCGGCATGGCGGGGATCCGGCTGGACGACGGCGCCCGGGTGATCTGGTTCGGAGTGGTGGATCCCGAGCGTCCCGCGCACGTGGTCACGGTCGCCGGATCCTCCACGGCACTGCCAGGCACGCAGGTGGGCGGCGGCAAGGTGTCCGACTACGCCGAGTTCCCCGCCAAGGGCCGGGCGACGGGCGGGGTGCGGGCCCAGCGCTTCCTGAAGGGCGAGGACGAGCTGCTGCTGGCCTGGGCCGGCCCGGCACCGGCCAAGGCGGTCTCGAGCGTGGGCAAGCCGGTGCCGCTTCCGGAGGAGCTGGGACGCCGGGACGGCTCGGGCGTCCGGCTCACCCACACCATCGGCGCCATCGGCGGCGCCCTCGCCTCGACCACGGACTCTTTCACTCCAGAGGTCACGGCGTCAGCGGCCTCGTCGGAGGACGAACAACCATCGCTCTGACGCTTCCCCGGGGCCGGCTCGGTACGTGACGCGCGTGCCGTCCTGGCCGCTCTGGGCACGGCCGCGGCGCTGCTCGAACGTTCGAAGACCGGCACGTACGCCGTGGACGACGCCGTCGTGTCGGTCGCCGGCGACATCGCGCAGAAATGGCTGGAGCTGACCCCGCGCCGGGCGGGGTCAGCCCCTCTCCCCAGGACGCGGCCCGCCGTCTACGCGGGCAGTCCCCTCGCGCCCGGGGAAGCCGAAAATTACACCGCGTCCTTGCAGAGGCAGAACGGGTGCCCTGCCGGATCCAGGAACACGCGGAAGCTGTCGTCCTCGCTCGGCTGGTGCTCGTGCTTGGTCGCGCCGATCTCGATCACCTGCTTCTCCGCCTCGTCCATGTCGGTGACCGTCACGTCGATGTGCAGTTGCTGCGGCCGTTCCGGATCCGGCCAGGTCGGCGGCCGGAAGTCGGGCGCGAGCTGGAACGCCAGCCGCTTGGGAGACCCGCCGTCGCTGACCACCACCCACTCGTCATCCGCGGACGTGATGGGCCACCCGAGCAACCGGGAGTAGAACTCGGCCAGCCGCTTCGGGTCGGGACAGTCGAGCACGGTGGTACGGAACTCCGCGATACCGCTCACTCAATACACCTTTCACATTCGTTCTGCCGGGACGTCCTCAGACAAGACGGGACGTCCTCCGACAAGAATGGGTGCCATGGCTGCCAACTCGTTCATGGTCCCACTGGGGACCCCAGCGCCCGCCTTCGACCTGACCGCCATCAACGGCGGCAGCGTCTCGCTCGAAGACCTCAAAGGCTCACCCGCCACCCTCGTGGTTTTCCTGTCCAACCACTGTCCGTACGTGCGGCACATCGAGAAGGGACTCGGCGCCCTTGCCGCCGACTACGGCGCCAGGCTGTCGATCGTCGCGATCTCCAGCAACGACAGCGTGAACTACCCGGATGACGACCCGACACACCTCGCGGAGCAGGCCGCTCGTGCCGGATTCACGTTTCCGTACCTGCTGGACGACACCCAGGAGGTGGCCAAGGCCTATCGGGCGGCGTGCACGCCGGACTTCTTCCTGTACGACGGGCAGCTCCAGCTCGTCTACCGGGGCGAGTTCGACGGCGCGCGGCCGGGCAACTCGGTGCCGGTGACCGGCGAGTCGTTGCGTGCGGCCATCGACGCCCTGCTCGACGGCCGGCCGGTGCCCGAGGAGCAGGAACCGTCGCTCGGCTGCGGCATCAAGTGGAAGCCGGGCAACGCGCCCGCCTGATCCACGGGCAGGCCGACCCGGGCCGGTCGCGCGATGGCCTGCGTTGCCGGCCCTGGCCGCGGCGGCTACGGGCTTGCGGCGGTGATGGCGGACGGGAGCGCCAGCAGCAGTTCATGCGGCTCGCCGCCCTGCCAGTGGCGGATCAGCCGGTTGCCCGCCTCCCCTGGGTCGAAGCTCTCACAACCCAGAGGCCCGAAGCAGCCCGCCTGGTCCAGCATGAGGATCAACGGGTCGTCATCGGGGAGGCGGGCGGCGTAGGCGGCGGTGTCGAGGAGGGCCAGGGCCGTCTTGGCGTTGCGGCCCCCGTCCTTGGCCTCCACGCGGTCGAGACGGCGCCATGCCTGGGCACGGAGATACGCGGCGAGCGATTCGGACCTACTCACGACAGACCTTCTTCGATCACGTACAAAGGGCTACGACATCATCACGCAAAGCGACGCGCTTTCGTGGGATGTTTGCCAACTCTGGCCAGTCGCGACCCCGTTCACCACCAGCTTTGGGGCACGGTGCATCATTTGTGGCATGAGTGCGTTCGACGACCTGTATGCCGCCAACGCGAAATTCGCCAAGAAGTTCGGCCACTCCGGGCTCACCGGCCGGGCCGTCCGCGGGCTGGCCGTGGTGACCTGCATGGACTCCCGCATCGACCCGCTCGGCCTGCTCGGCCTGAAGGCCGGCGACGCCAAGATCCTCCGTAACGCCGGCGCCCGGGTGACGGACGACGTCCTGCGTACCCTGGTGCTGGCCGTCTACCTGCTCGGGGTGGAGCGCGTGCTCGTCATGCCCCATACGGACTGCGGCATGGCCAAGGTGACGGATCCGGACGTACACGCCCTGACCCAGGAGCGCGGGGTGGACACTCGCAGCCTGGAGTTCCACACGGTGCCCGACCAGATCGAGGCGCTCCGCCACGACCTCACCCGCATCACATCCACGCCGTTCCTGCCGGAGGGCATGCCGGTGGCGGGCGCCATCTACGACGTCCACACCGGGCGCCTGACACCCGCGCCGTTCTGAGAGCACATTCCTGGTGCCCGGTTGTGGCGGCCGTACGGCACGACCGGGCACGCGAACCCCGCCCACCGCCCTGTAGCGTCAGAGCCCCCACGAAGACCTGCGGGGCTCCACCCCGGCTTCCAAGTCCAGACGACCGCCCACAGAGCCCTGCAGACGCCTCAGAGGCGCGCCTGCGTGCCCGGCAAGCGCGCCACCCGCCCCTGCAGCAGGCGTGGAGCGGCAACCCGAAACCGTCTGAAGCAACCAAGAGGCAACCGCCGCTCAGCCCTCGCTAGGCGTCGATGTGGTCGCGGTCCACCTCGGCGGCGCTCTTGACGATGAACTCCCGCCGAGGCGCCACGTCGCTGCCCATCAGCAGGTTGAAGATGGCCTCGGCCTCCTCGACGTCCTCGATGCGGACCCGGCGCAGGATGCGGTGCCGCGGGTCCATGGTCGTCTCGGCCAGCTGGTCGGCGTCCATCTCGCCCAGACCCTTGTAACGCTGCACCGGGTCCTTCCACCGCTTGCCGCGCCGTTCGAGATCCCGCAGCACCTTCTGCAGCTCGCCGTCGGAGTAGCAGTAGATGTACTTCTCCTTGCCCCGCCCGGGGTTGGTCAGCTCGATGCGGTGCAGCGGCGGCACCGCGGCGAACACGCGCCCCGCCTCCACCATCGGCCGCATGTAGCGGTGGAAGAGCGTCAGGAGCAGGCAGCGGATGTGGGCGCCGTCCACGTCGGCGTCGGCCATCAGGATGATCTTGCCGTAGCGGGCGGCCTCGATGTCGAACGAGCGCCCGGACCCGGCCCCGACCACCTGGATGATGGCGGCGCACTCGGCGTTCTTGAGCATGTCGCTCACGGACGCCTTCTGCACGTTGAGGATCTTGCCGCGGATGGGCAGCAGCGCCTGGAACTCCGAGTCGCGAGCCAGCTTGGCCGTGCCGAGCGCGGAGTCACCCTCGACGATGAACAGCTCGCTGCGGTCCACCGCGTCGTTGCGGCAGTCGACCAGCTTGGCCGGGAGCGCGGAGTTTTCCAGCGCGCTCTTGCGCCGCTGGTTGTCGCGGTGCTCGCGGGCCGCGATGCGGGCCTTGGCGGCGGCGACGATCTTCTCGAGGACGGCGCGGAGCGGCTGCTTGTAGCCGCGCGGCGGGTTGGTGAACAGCTCCCTGAGCTCGCGGGAGACCACGTGGGAGACGATGCGGGTGGCCGCCGAGGTGCCGAGCACCTCCTTGGTCTGGCCCTCGAACTGCGGCTCCGGCACCCGGACCGTGACCACGCCGGTCAGGCCCTCGGAGATGTCGTCCTTGGTGACGGGGTCGTCGCCGTTCTTCAGCAGGCGCGTCTCGCGCAGCAGCTCGTTGATCGTGCGGACCAGGCCGCGCTCGAACCCGGTCACGTGGGTGCCGCCCTTGGGGGTGGAGATCACGTTGACGAACGAGCGAACGGTCGACTCGTACCCCTTGCCCCAGCGGATCGCCACGTCGACGGTGAGCTCGCGCTGCACCTCGGTGGGCGTCATGTGGCCCTGGTCATCGAGGACCGGCACGGTCTCGTGGAAGTGGCCCTCGCCCTGCAGGCGCAGCACGTCGCAGACGGGCTCGTCGCGGGCCAGGAACTCGGTGAACTCGGAGATGCCGCCGTCGAAGCGGAACTCCTCCTCCACGCGCTCCTCGTGCCTGCTGTCGAAGACCGCGAGGGTCAGGCCGGGCACCAGGAACGCGGTCTGCCGCAGCCGCACGTGGATCTCGTCGAGCGAGACCTCGGCGTCGGGCAGGAAGATCTGTTTGTCGGCCCAGAAGCGCACGCGGGTGCCGGTGACGTTCTTGGGGAGCGTGTCGCCGATCCGGAGCCCGGACTTCTTCTTGAACTTCGCGCTGGGGCCGGGGCCGTCGAAGACGCCGGTGACGCCGCGGCGGAAGCTGATCTCGTGCACGCGGCCGCCGCTGTCGACCTCGACGTCCAGGCGTGCGGACAGGGCGTTGACCACGGAGGCGCCGACGCCGTGGAGGCCGCCGGAGGCGCCGTAGGAGCCGCCGCCGAACTTGCCGCCCGCGTGCAGCTTGGTATAGACGAGCTCGACCCCGGCCAGGCCGGTCTTGGGATGGATGTCAACGGGAATGCCCCGGCCGTTGTCGCGCACCTCGATCGAGCCGTCGGCGTAGAGCTCGACCTCGATCCGGTCGCAGTGGCCCGCGAGCGCCTCGTCGACGCCGTTGTCCACGATCTCCCAGAGGCAGTGCATGAGCCCGCGGCTGTCGGTGGACCCGATGTACATGCCCGGGCGCTTGCGGACTGCTTCCAGGCCCTCAAGCACCGACAGGTGACGAGCCGTGTAACCCGCCTCCACTAGCGTCACTCCAGCTCCCCTGGTCTAGGCATCGAACACGTGTGCGTAGCCTACCGTTCTTCCCACACGCGCGCGTACAAGCTTGCCACGCCGGCACGTTTGCCGTTACCAACCGGCTGATCATCATTACTTTGGGACACATTCCGCTCTGGGCGTAGAGACCGGGCGGTTGGGAACGTCCACGTCCGGTTAGATGTTGTTCCAAGTGACTGACGCCAGATCCTCGCTTCGGCGGGGGTGACCCGAAAGGCGATACGTGACTGGAGCTCTCGCCCCCGTTAAGCCGCTGACGGCCCTCGACCGCTGCGACCGCTGCGGCGCCCAGGCCTACATTCGCGCGACCCTGCCTGTGGGTGGGGAGTTGCTGTTCTGCGCCCACCACGGGCGTCAGCACGTGGCAGCGCTGCGCGAAAAGGGCGCCGACATCCTGGACGAGTCGGCTCGACTCAGTGAAACCCCTTCTATTGCCCCCAACGACGAGCGCTGAGGCAGCGCTGGTCGTGCTGAGATAACCACATATCGCGTGACACAGAACGGCGACCCCGGCACCTCCGGGGCCGCCGTTCTGTGTTCACGACCCACTCCGGTGACGGCGCCCCGAGTCAGCGGACCCGGTAGTGGTACCGTCCCGCGACCTCGAAACCCTCGCCGCGATACAGCGCCTGCGCGGCCAGGTTGGGGGCGGTGGTGACCAGGTAGGCGGATTCGGCGTCCGCGTGCCGCACCAACGCCTGCAGGACCGCGCGGGCCAGTCCTCGACGGCGGGCCTCGGGCAGCGTGGCCATGCAGTAGATCCCGACCATGTCACCCTGCGGGACGGCCCGGCCGACGGCGAGCGCCACGCCGTCTTCCTCATACGCGCCGTACCAGGCCGGCACGCCGGTGCAGATGCGCTCCGCCGCCTCAAGACCGCTGCCGTACCGCCCGTCCACGGCCCACCACGTCTTGAGCCACCCTGGCCAGGGCCGATCCTCGATCCTGACCTCGGGCAGACCGGGGATGGGCGCGAGCGCGCCGGCGGCCATGACGACCGTCGGGTCGACCAGCTCATACCCTCTGGCCTCGAGCTCCTCGTCCAGCCCGGGCACGGCCTCCGTCCCCACCGAGAAGACGCACCGCTGCCCGCGCTCGCGGTAGAACGCCTCGGCCGCCTCGATGGCCCCGTTCAGATCGGCAGGTCGCTCCAGGGCCAGCACCGAGTTGGCCCGTTTGGTCACGCCGCCGGCGTAACGCAGCACCCAGCCGTCGTGCCGCCGCTGTTCGTAGGCGGGCCAGGCCTCGTGGACGAGCAGGTCAAAGCTCATCGGAGGAGTCTAGCCAAGCGAACACCGACAAACAGCATCAGACATCACACCGTGCACATTAGGATGCCCCGGGTGACCCCCTCATCGTCCGGAAACCGGTGGCGGAGCCGCGCATGGGCCTGGTTCGCCGTCATCACCGGCGTGATCGTGCTGCCCTTCGTCATCTCCTGGCCGTTCGGCGGGCTGGCCGAGGCGAAGCACGAGCCGCCCAGGCTGAGTCTCGGCCAGACCGTGACCGGCCACCGGTTCCAGTTCACCCTCCGCAGGGCGTACTTCACCACCAAGAACCCGGAATACGCCCAGGGCCCCCCGAGCCGCTACCTGGTGCTCGTCCTCGACGTCAAGAACGTCAGCAAGCAGCCGACCGACCTGCTCCAGGCGTTCATAGACCTGCAGGTGAAGGTCGACGGCAAGGAACTCGGCGCTTTCAATGCCAACAGGTACCGGGCACTGCGCCCGGACGACATCGGCACCCTGCTCAACCCGGGCCTGCCCGAGCAGGCGCGCTTCTCGTGGGAGGTGCCCGGCGAGGTGGGCGACCCGAAGAAGCTCACCATGGCGATCATGGACGAGGTGTACGAGCCGAGCTGGTCACTGCGCGGCTACAGCTCTGGCACCTCGCTCTGGTACAAGGACAAGGTCATGGGGACATTCGAGACCGTCCTGGAGCATGCGTGAGAAGGGTCACCTCCATAGTCACGGGAACACTGCTCCTGGCCGCCCTGGGAGGCCTCCAGCGGCTCGTCCCCGACGCCGATCGCATCTACGAGCCCATCGCCTCGACCGGCAGCCTCAGGCAGGACGTGGCCACCCAGCCGTACACCTTGCGCGTGGACGACGTCGAGATCGGCCGCCGGCTGGTGATCACGAACACCTCCAGCACGCCTACGCGGGACACCCGCGGCCTGTGGGTGGTGCTGAGGATCACCGCCACCGCGACCAAGCAGCGGGTCGGGCTGGGTAAGCCGGTCCTCCGCGCACAGGACGGCACCGAGTACGGCGCCACCGACCGCTTCTTCGGCTTCGCCAACTCCAACCTGGAGGCCGGGATCCCGAACTCGGGCCCGCTCGCTTTCGAGCTCCCGCCCGCGGCCGTCCCCGGCGCCGTCCTGGTCATCACCGCGCCCGCCTACCGCGGCGGCATCCAGCGGCTCAGCGGCGCGCTCGGCCCCGCCGTGCACATCGACCTGGGCATCACCGCGGCTCAGGCCGCCGCGCCCGCCCCCACCGTGAACGTCGAGCAGGTGTACTGATGAAGCAGCTCACCGCATCACGCCTCCGCTACGGCCTGGGCCTGGTCGTCGCGGCCGCGGCGCTGGTCGCGGTCCAGGTCGTGCCGAAGCTGGAGGACTACAAGCTGACCATGGGCGGCGACCCCGTCGAGGCGGCGCCGGGCGGCGCCGCCGGCTACGGCGGCTCGCAGTGGCGCCTTGTCAGCCTGGCGCCCAGCACCAGCGAGGACCCGCTGCCCAGCGGCACCCGGGCGGTGACCGCCGTCATCGGGGTCACCCCGGCCGACGCGGCCGCGGGCAAGGCCATGGCCAAGGGGTGCGAGGCGGCCGTGCGTGACGCCGCCGACCGTGTCTGGGATCGGCACGAACGCCTGCCGGGCGTGCCCGATGTGCAGAGCGTCTGCTTCCGCGTGGACAAGAAGTACCGGCCGCTCCCGGTGCGGCCAGGTGAAGAGATCAGGTGGCAGGCGTCCTTCGTGGTTCCGGCGGAAGCGGTCGGCTCTCTGAAGGTGGAGGTCCGTCTGAGTCGCGAGACCGGTTTCGTACGACTGGCGCCGCCCCCAGAGCCAGGCCAAGCGCGGCCGCCAGCAGGCTGATCCTGAGCACCTCGTAGACCACCGTCACCAGGTACTGGATCGGGCCGTGCCAGAGGGTCCACCAGGCGGATTCGTGCGGCCCGACGAGGTGCAGCACACCGATGAACACCCACTTCCTGGCCACCTCCAGCACGAGGTAGCACAGGCAGAAGGTCAGGTAGAAGATCGCACCCGCGCGCAGGGCCACGCGCAGCCCGTCGATCATGGGCAGGTACTTGCCGCGCAGGTCGCGCGAGACGAACTCGGCGACGTTGCGCACCGGCGCCGGCGCGGCCGTCCACATCCGGCCGGCCCGCTGCTCCACCCGGGTGCCGGCGACGGCGGCATCGACGTCGCCCGCCTCGCGGCCGAACACCACCGCGGCGATGGTCAGCCACACCAGCGGCAGCAGGAGCACGTCCTTCGGCTCGGGCAGCACGGCGCCGACCGCGTCCAGGACCGGGGAGAGCGCGCTCGTGACGGCCTCACGTGCCCCGGCCCACACCGTCCTGGAGGTCACCCAGTCGACGCCCCCCGAGATGAGCTCCTCGACGCTGATGACCGCGAAGAACATCCACATCGCCTCGAACACGGTCGTGGCCAGGGCCAGCCGCGCCTTGCGCGCCCGCTCGTAGGCCTTCTCGAAAGCGACCCTGACCAGGAAGGCCGCCACCGCGATCGAGCACGTCACGAGCAGCGGGTTGAACTCAAGATTCTTGATCTGCTGGACGCCGAAGAGTTCCTGGGACAGGACGCTGTACTGGCGGACGTCCTCGCCGAACAACCCCCACGCGCCGTAGAAGGCCAGGAACGGCAGCAGCGTGTGCGCGATGAGCCTGGGCAGCCGGTCCTCCGCCGGCTCGCCCTCCATGACGGCTGGCTGTTCGCGCTTGAGCGTCCTCAACATGGCGACGTACGCGGCCAGGGTGGCGAGCACGGCGAGGCTCATCACGGCGAACCCGAGATACTTCCTGGGCGCGTCCACGTCGCCCACGTAGGCGGCGGCGACCAGCACGAGATCGTGAACGACCCGCCCGGCGGTGTAGAAGAACGCCAGCGGCAGGAAGTGCCGTGCGGCCAGTGTGAGCGTCTCCAGAGGCAGCCGCGCCGAGAGGGATGTCCATTTCATCCCGGCGGATGTTACCGGGTGGGGGCCACGGTGGGCAGGCATATCCTGTGCGACGTGCTGATTTTGTTGCCGCCCTCGGAGGGCAAGGCGTCCGAGGGAGATGGTCCGCCGCTGGCGGAGCTGTCGTTCCCGGCTCTCGAGAGGCCGCGCAAGCGCGTGCTGAACGCCCTCGTACGGGCCTCCAAACGTCGTGACGCTCTGGACGTGCTCGGCCTGACGCCGGGTCTGGCAGGCGAGCTGGCCAAGAACGCGGAGCTGAAGACCGCTCCCACGCTGCCGGCCGCCGATCTCTATACCGGGGTCCTGTACGACAACCTCGGTCTGAGGGGCTTGGACGGCGATGCGAGGAGGCGGGCGGAGGAGTCAGTGCTGATCTTCTCCGGGCTGTGGGGCGTGTTGCGGATCACCGATCGGGTCCCGCCCTATCGCCTGTCGATGGGCGTGAATCTGCCGCCGATCGGCGGGCTGGCCGCGTTCTGGCGGCCGCAGCTGTCCAAGCAGCTGGACCGTGCGGCCGGGCTGGTGGTGGACCTGCGCTCGGCCACGTACGCGGGCGCCTGGCAGCCCGGCGATCGTTCGGTGACGGTACGGGTGTTCCGGGACGGCAAGGTCGTCAGCCACATGGCCAAGGCGACCCGGGGCGAGATCGCCCGCGCCCTCCTGGTGCAGGACACCACGCCGTCGACCCCGGACGAGCTGGCCAAGCTGCTGACCGACCTGGGCCACGCCGTCGACCTGGCGGCCCCCACGCGCCCCCGCCGCCCCTGGACGCTGGACGTGCACACCACCTGACGCACCGCACGGGGGCAGGCATACAAAAGGCCTCACAACACGTGTGACGTGTGCGACTCCTGGGCGCAGGGCACGGCGGAGGGCGGTCGAGGTGCAAAAGCCGCCGCCCCGCCCGGATGATCCGGGCGGGGCGGCGGGTGAAACCAGGTCAGTCCAAGTAGTCCCGCAGGACCTGGGAGCGCGACGGGTGGCGCAGCTTGGACATGGTCTTCGACTCGATCTGGCGGATGCGCTCGCGCGTCACCCCGTAGACCTTGCCGATCTCGTCCAGCGTCTTGGGCTGCCCATCGGTCAGACCGAAGCGCATCGAGACGACGCCCGCCTCCCGCTCCGACAACGTGTCGAGAACGGAGTGCAGCTGCTCCTGGAGCAGCGTGAAGCTGACGGCGTCGGCGGGGACGATGGCCTCGGAGTCCTCGATGAGGTCGCCGAACTCGCTGTCGCCCTCCTCACCCAGCGGGGTGTGAAGGGAGATGGGCTCACGGCCGTACTTCTGGACCTCGACCACCTTTTCGGGCGTCATGTCCAGCTCGCGGGCCAGCTCTTCCGGCGTCGGCTCGCGGCCGAGGTCCTGCAGCATCTGCCGCTGGACACGGGCCAGCTTGTTGATCACTTCGACCATGTGGACCGGGATGCGGATGGTCCGCGCCTGGTCGGCCATGGCACGCGTGATCGCCTGCCGGATCCACCACGTGGCGTAGGTGGAGAACTTGTAGCCCTTGGTGTAGTCGAACTTCTCGACCGCCCTGATCAGGCCCAGGTTGCCTTCCTGGATCAGGTCGAGGAACAGCATGCCGCGCCCGGTGTAGCGCTTGGCCAGCGAGACCACGAGCCGGAGGTTGGCCTCCAGCAGGTGGTTCTTCGCCCGGCGGCCGTCCTCGGCGATCCACTCCAGCTCGGCCTTGACGTCGACCGGCAGCCCGTCGGTCTCCCCGCCGCCGAGCTGCTCCTCGGCGAACAGGCCCGCCTCGATGCGCTTGGCGAGCTCGACCTCCTGCTCGGCGTTGAGCAGGGGGACCTTGCCGATCTGCTTGAGGTAGTCCTTGACCGGGTCGGCCGTGGCGCCGGCGGCGGCGACCTGCGCGACCGGGGCGTCATCGTCGTCGTCGGAGAGGATGAGGACCTCGTCCTCGGTCTTTGCGGACGCGGCGACGTCGGCGGGCTTGGGCTCCTCTTCTGAGTCGTCGTCGGAGTCGGAGTCACCCTCGTCGGAGTCGCCTTCGGCGACGATCTCCTCGTCGTCGACGTCGATGTCCTCGAGGTCCTCCAGCTCGACGTCGCCGTCGAGCTCGATGTCCTCGTCGTCCTCCGCGTCGGCCCTGGCCTCGGATGTCTTCGGCTTGGTCTCGGCAGGCCCAGCGCTCTTCGGCTCGGCCTTCTTGGCGGCGGCGGGAGCCGCGGCCTTCTTGGCCGCCGGAGCGGCCTTCTTGGCTGGGGCCGCCTTCTTGGCGGCCGGCTCGGCTTCAGCGGTGCCCACGACCGCGGTCACGGTCTCGGGCTGCTGCTCTTTGGCGGCCGCCGCCGTCTTGGTCTTGACGGGGGCGGCGGTGCGGCGCTTTGCTGGACCACGAGACTTCTTCGGCGCAGCCGAATCCGCGGCGGTCACCACCACGGTCACGCCCTCTTTGCTGAGGTTCCGCAAGAACGCGGCGGCGTGCGACATGGGGATGTCCGCCTCCTCGAAGGCCTGACGAACATCCTCAGACTCGAGGAAACCCTGCGAGCGCCCACGCTCGAGCAGTCGCTGAATGACGGGCTCGTTCAGCTCTTGTGGCTTCGAGCGAGTCGAACTTGCAGGCGACACGAACACCTCTCGAACGAACGCGTGGCGACAATGGACCCAGATGCCCGCTGGGGGGCTGTTGCCTCTCTCGGAGATCGGTGAGGCCGTGCGGACCGCTACGGACCTGCACAGCATTGTGGCACGACCCTGCGCTCCATACGGCCACCTCCCGGCGGTTGCCCTCCACCCTAGGCCGACCGAGACAGTAGTGCGTACGGAAGCGGGGCACTGATACCCGAAAGCAACCGTTATGACTGTTTCATTCAGTCACTCTTCGTGGCTGGCGGGACGTGAATAGCTAGCGCGGTAACGTCATCATCCTGTTCATATCCAGACAGCATCCGGTCAACCAGGAAGTCCAGCAACATATGCGGACTACTCACCACCTCAGGCGGCGCTTCGGTCACAACACTGCAAAGCTCTGCCAAACCCGCGTCCAATCCGCGCTTCCTGTTCTCCACGAGGCCGTCGGAGTAGAGCACAGCGGTATGGCCGGGCGGCACCACGAACCGGAACTGCCTTCGGCTGGTGGGCCAGCCTAGCGGAGTCCCGGGCTCGCCGTCGCTCAGGATCGCCGTGCCCTGAGGCGAGACCAGGACGGGTGGCGGATGACCGGCCAGGGCCAGCGTGCCCTCGCCGGTGACCGGCTCGACCACCATGTACGCCAGGGTCGTGACCTGCTCTTCCTCCTCCGTGGCCTCGAAGACCCGGTCGAGACCCGTGAGCACGGCCGCGGGCGGCGGGTTGGTCAGCGCCAGCGCCCGCATGGCGTTGCGGATGCGGCCCATGCCCGCGGCGGCCTTGACGCCCTTGCCCATGACGTCGCCGACGACCGCCGCGACACGCCCGTCCTGCAGCACGAACGCGTCGTACCAGTCACACCGCCGACCTGGACGTGGCGGCTGCCCGAGCGGAAGCGCTGGGCCAGCACCAGGCCCTTGACCACGGGCAGGCGGTCGGGCAGCAGGCTGCGCTGGAGCGTCTCGGCGGTGCGGTGCTCACGCTCGAACAGCGTGGCCCGCTCGACCGCCAGCGCGCACTGGCCGGCCAGCGCCTCCAGGAAGACGCCGTCCTCCTGGGAGATCTTCTGTGGTCTGGTGAAGGAGAACCGGAGCGCGCCCAAGGCCCGCCCCGCGGCCAGCAGCGGCAGGCCCACCCAGGCGCGCTCGTCGCCGTGGGTGAGGAAGTTGGCCAGGACCTCCTCGTCGTCGCCCGCCTCGAGCAGCTGGGCCTTCAGCGACTCGGGCGACTCGGCGAAGACCGGCCTGCGGCTGTTGACCGCCATGGTCATCACGTTGGAGTGGGACAGCGGGATCTCGTCGCCGGTGACCCCGGAGGCCTCGAGGATGCCCTCGCCGTTGATCAGCTTGAGCGCCGCGCGGTCGGGGTCGAGCAGCGCCACGGCCGAGCGGTCGGCGGCCAGCGCGGTGCGGCCGACGTCGATGATGACCTGCACGACCTGCTCCACGGTCAGGGCCTCGGCCAGCTGGGCGGTGGCGCCCTGGAGCCGGGCCGTGCGCAGGGCGGCGGCGCCGAGCTGGTCGGTCAGCCTGCCGCGCATCTCCTCGGCCTCGCGCTGCGGCGTGACGTCGGTGTTGGCGCCGACCCACTCGACGACCCTGCCGTGCCTGATGATCGGCACGGCTCGCACCTCGAAGTGGCGGAAGCCGCTGGCGCGGGTGCGCACGCGGTAGTTCCACTCGAACATGGTCCGCCCGCGCAGCGCCTCCTTCCAGGCCTCCTCGGTCTGCTGGCGCTCCTCGGGGTGGACGACCTCCAGCCAGCCGCTGGCGAGGTATTCCTCCAGGCCCTGGCCGGTGATGGCACGCCACTGGGGCGCGTCCTCGACGACGGCGCCGGTGGGCGAGGTGATCCAGACCAGCTGCGACTGGGCCTCGACCAGCGAGCGGTAGCGCTCCTCGCTGCGGCGCAGCGCCTCCTCGGTCTGGCGGCCCTCGGTGATGTCCTGCCCGATCAGGGCGACCGCGCCCAGCTCGCCCGCCTCGTTGTGGACCGGCGAGAACGACAGCGACCAGTGCCTGGTGTCGCCCTCCGCCGACCGCACCCGCACGCGGCTCTCGGTGACCGGCGCGTCGCTCTCGGCGACGGCCTGCACGGCGTGGGCGATGATCTGGCTGAGGTCGGCGGCCAGCACCTCGGCGGGCAGACTGCCGATCATCCGCTCGGCGGGCACGTTGACGACGTCACTGAACACGTCGTTGACCCGCTTGATGCGGCCTTCGCCGTCGAAGAACGCGAAGGCGAACTCGGCCTCCGACAGCATGCCCTGGAACAGGACGGAGTCTGAGATGTCCACATCCGACTCCCGGGGACGGGGAACGGAGGTCTCGGCGCTCATGGTCGGCACCTCCGTCGCGTGCCAGGGTCTCCCACGCGGCACATCTCCATAACTTTGTATCGGCGTAGCGCAGCTCCGGGCGACCGGATCCTGCAGTACATCATCGGCGATGGGCACGGGCGGACGGAAGCCCCCGCCGCGGCCCGGTCGCCTTTAGGGTCTACGCATCCTGTCAAAGTCGCTCCACGTTGCGCAGCAAGATCAGGTTACAGCGCCAGATTGCCGGAGGCCGAGTCCCGGCCCCAACTACTTGGCCGCGCGCTTGGCCTCCTGCTTGGCGGCCCGCACGCGGGCCAGGCTGTCGGCGTCGACCACGTCGGCGACCGACCGGTGTGACCCCTCCTCGCCATAGAGTCCGGCCGCCTCACGCCAGCCTGGCGGTTGGACCCCCAGCTGCTTCCCCAGCAATGCCAGAAAAATCTGGGCCTTCTGCTTGCCGTATCCCGGAAGGGCCATCAGTCGTTTCAACAACTCTTTGCCGTCGGCCGCCTCGGCCCACATCTTCTCCGGCTGACCGTCGTAGTGTTCGACGAGGTAGGCCGCGAGCTGCTGGATCCTGGCCGCCATGGACTTGGGGTAGCGGTGCACGGCCGGCTTGCCCGCCAGCAGCTCGGCGAACGCTTCCGGGGCGTACGAGGCGATCTCCCCCGCGGTGAGGTCGTGCCCCAGCCGCTCGGATATCGTATACGGCCCGGTGAACGCCCACTCCATCGGAATCTGCTGGTCGAGAAGCATGCCGACGAGCAGGGCGAGCGGACTGCGGCCGAGGAGCTCGTCCGCCTCGCTCCGCTGGGCGAGCTGGATGCGCATGGAGACAGCTTCGCATGAATGGGCCCCTGGTGAAGGGAACACAACCATCGCGGAGCCTTGACACGCGCCGGAGAAAAGGTGAAATGAGAGCGCAAGTCGCCCTGCAGGCATTCCTGGGGGTTTGCCCCTGGGTCTCCAGAGGAATCTCACATCTATGCTCGCTCTGGCCACACGGTTCCTGCGGGAACCGGTCAGCCTCAGGCTGGCCGAAGAGTTCCTGACCGTGCCCGTGGACACGATCGACCGCTGCGTGGCCGACGTGTGCGCGTGTGCGCAGCATCTCGGCGTCTCGGCGACGCCGGAGATCGTGGAGCGCATCGCTCGCGAGCACCTGCTCGCGATCGTCAACTCGGCGCCTCCGCCCCGAAGTTCCCGGTAAGACAAAGAAGGCCCGTAAGTTCAGTTAAGTCCCATCCAGAACTCCCCGATAACATCGGGGTCACCAGGCCGAGTTCTCAGCACCGTTTGCGCCTGGAATACGAGAGAGTGAGGGTGTGCGCCGACACCGACGAGAGCCCCGGGAGAGCACCCCGCCAGACGACGTGTTCAAGGAGATGGTGCAGGCGGCTCGCGAGCTGCTGGCCGTGCGCACTCCGCTCGACGCGGAGCTGATGGTCTCCGACATGATCGGCGCCTGGTGGGCCAAGCGGGTCCGGGGCGGTGACGTGGAGCAGGTGCTCGGGGAGGGGCTGGTCGACTACGCCGCCAAGGCCGGCACGCCGGCCTCGCTGACGTTGCTGATCTGCCTGGCCTACCTCGGCACGGCCCGCCAGGGCGCCAAGGCCGAGGGCGCGGCGCTGGCGATGATGGAGTCGGGGGTGGCCAGGCCGGGCTGGGCCGACCGGGTGGGCGCGGTGAAGCCGGCCGGGTGCTACGTCTCCCGCGACGCCTACGGCGACCAGGACACGGTCATCTGCACCTTCGCCTACCGCTGGAACGAGGAATCACTCCCCGCCGACCGCCACGCGCTGGTCATGGTCGTCGACTACAACATGAGCGGCATGGCCCGTGACGCCTGGGTGTCCTCGCAGGTCGACAAGCTGCTGGAGCAGGCCAGGGCCGAGGCGGCGGGCAATCCGCTGCTGCTGTTCGAGGAGATCGAGCCCGACCAGGCCAGGGCGCTGCTGGAGTCGGCCATGAAGGCCACGCGGGAGCCGAAGACGCCGCCGCCCGTCAGCGACAGCTACAGCGCCTACCACGCCTTCGCCCGGGCCAGGCTCAAGGCGCTGCCGCCGGGGCGCAAGAGGCCGGCGCCGCTGCACACCGAGGCCCCGTACAGCAGGGAGCGGCGGGCCATGCTGGCGGCGGAGTTCCTGGCGTCCGACGCGGCCGAGCACCTGTCCGACCCCTCGGCGGCCTCGCGCTGCGCCGACCACATCATCGACTACGGCTGCGACCAGGACTTCAACCGGCCGCTGCGGGTCAGCCCGACCAAGTGCGAGACGTTACTGCTCGACTGGCTGCCGCGCAAGGTCATGCTGAGCGTGGCCGAGCAGGAGGCCATGCCGCACGTGCTGTCGGCGTGGGTGCGCTTCGCCGCCGCCCGTACGGGCCTGCCCGAGCAGGGGCTCAAGGCCACGCTGGACGCGGTGTGGGAGGCGATCGGCAAGTTCCCCGAGGCCTACCGCGACCCGACGTCGTTCGGGCTCGACCGGCCGCTGCTGGAGCGGCTGCTGCCGGACGGCGACCTGTCGGCGCTGGCCAGGCGGGCCTTCGCGTTCCCGTTCCTGCAGGGCACGCACAACGGGATCGAGCTCGACAAGCTCAACCCGGCCGACGAGGCCGACCGGCGCACGCTGCTCGAGATCGACCACGGCGGCACGATCGACCAGGAGCACCTGGCCTGGCACGAGGAGATCGCCACCCGGCTGTGGGAGGGCGACCCGCCGCAGCTCTGGGAGGCCGCGCAGCGCCTGCTCGACCTCGGCCACGACCGTCACGACGTGCTCCACGTGCTGATCGAGATCGCCGAGCGGATCGGCGACGACCCGGACGAGCTGGCGGCCGCGCTCGACGACATCGCCGACATTCCCGACGAATTCTAGATCCACGACGACCTCGTACGGCGAGACAGGCCAGGTGGGGGGCGGGAAGTCAGCCATTGTTCGCCACATCGGACAGGCGCCGAGATAGCCTCTACTGCCATGGTGATCGACCTCAACGCGGACCTGGGCGAGGGCTTCGGGATCTGGCGGCTCGGCGACGACCTCGCGCTGCTCGACATCGTCACGAGCGCCAACGTGGCCTGCGGGTTCCACGCGGGCGACCCCGTGACGATCAGGCGCACGTGCGCGGCGGCCGTCGACCGCGGGGTGACGATCGGGGCGCAGGTGTCCTACCGCGACCTGGCGCACTTCGGGCGCCGGGAGATGGACGTCGAGCCGGAGGAGCTGTGCGCCGAGGTGCTCTACCAGATCGCGGCGGTCGACGGCATCGCCAGGGCGATGGGCGGCCGGGTCTCCTACGTCAAGCCGCACGGCGCGCTCTACAACCGGATCTGCCGTGACGAGGTGCAGGCGGCGGCGTTGATCGACGCGGTGGCCGACTACGACCCCTCGTTGCCGGTGCTGACGCTGCCCGGCTCGGCGGTGCACGCGGTGGCGGCGGCCGAGGGCGTCCCGACGGTGAGTGAGGCGTTCGCCGACCGGGCGTACACGCCCGAGGGCATGCTGGTGCCGCGCAGGGAGGCGGGCGCCGTCATTCACGACGTCGCCGCGGTGGCCGCCCGTGCCCGCCAGATGGCCGTGCAAGGCTCTGTGACGGCCGTTGACGGCAGTTCCGTACCTATTTCCGCCCGTTCCATCTGCGTCCACGGGGACACGCCTGACGCCGTCAGGCTGGCGCAGGGGGTGCGGGACACGTTGCTGGCGGCCGGAGTGGTCCTGCAGGCGTTCGCGTGATCCGTACGGCCGGGGAGCACGGGCTGCTCGTGGAGACCGGGTCCCTGGAGCTGTCGCACCGGCTCGACGCGGCGCTGCGGGCCGACCGGCCCGAAGGGGTGGTCGAGATCGTGCCGGGGCCCGAGACCGTGCTCGTGGTGGCTCCGGGCGCGGATCAGGGGCGGTTGCGGGCGCGGCTGGCGGACGTCGTCGCGCGAGAGCGCGGCAAGGGCGGTGTTCAGGCGGCCGAGGGGGCGGTCGTGACGATTCCCGTCGTCTATGACGGCGCGGATCTCGATTCCGTCGCGGCGCTGGCGGGGATCAGCGTGGACGAGGTGATCTCCCGGCACTCGGGGCGCGAGCTGGTGGTGGGGTGGCTGGGGTTCGCGCCCGGGTTCGCCTATCTGACCGGGCTCGATCCGGTGCTGGAGATGCCCAGGCTGGACACGCCGCGCACGTCGGTGCCCGCCGGGTCGGTGGCGGTGGCGGGGCCGTACTCGGCGGTCTATCCGACCGCCTCGCCGGGCGGGTGGCGGCTGCTCGGGCGTACGTCCGTGCGGGTGTGGGACGTGGCGGCCGAGCCGCCCTCGCTGTTCAGACCGGGCATGCGCGTGCGATTCGAGCCAGCATGATCGAGGTGTTGGTCCCCGGTCCGTACGCGACGGTCCAGGATCTGGGGCGGCCCGGTTTCGCCCATTTGGGGGTGCCCCGCTCGGGTGCTGCCGACGCGAGGAGTCTGCGGCTGGCCAACCGGCTCGTGGGCAACGCGGAGGGGCTGGCGGGGATCGAGCTGACGCTGGGCATGGCGCGGCTGCTGTTCCACGACGGCGCGTGGGTGGCGCTGGCGGGCGCGCCCGTGGACGCCGGCGCCGCCCATGCGCCGTCGGCGGGGATGGGCGCGCCGTTCTGGGTGCCGTCGGGCGCGGAGCTGCGGCTCGGCATGCCCGCCTGGGGCCTGCGCACCTATCTGGCCGTGCGCGGCGGAATCGCGGTCGAGCCCGTGCTCGGCAGCCGGTCCACCGACTCGCTGTCCGGGCTCGGGCCCGAGCCGCTGCGGGCGGGCACGCTGCTGCCCGTCGGCCCGCCGGAAGGCGAGATCGCCGCCGATCTGGCGCCGCCGCCCGACCCCCGGCCCGCCGTGCTCCGGGTGACGCCCGGGCCGCGTGACGACTGGTTCGCGCCGGACGCGCTGGGCGTGCTGTGCGCGCGGCCGTACACCGTGAGCCAGGACAGCAACCGCGTCGGGGTGCGCCTGAACGGCGCCGAGCTGGTCAGGGCCAGGAAGGGAGAGCTGCCGAGCGAGGGCATGGTCACCGGGGCGATCCAGGTGCCGCCGAGCGGGCAGCCGATCGTCTTCCTCGCCGACCACCCGCCGACCGGCGGCTATCCGGTGATCGGCGTCGTACGCGAGGCCGACCTGCCGGTCGCCGCCCAGCTGCGGCCGGGCGACGAGGTGCGGTTCACAGTTCGGCCTGGCCGGTGACGCAGGTCACGACGGACCCGCTCACCCACACGTTCCCCTCCTCGTCGGTGGAGATGTGCACCCGTCCTGAACGGTCGAGCACCGTGCCCTGGCTCGCCACGTACGGGGCCTTGGCCCGGTCGGTGCGCAGCAGCCACTGCGCGAGCGAGGCGTTGAAGCTGCCGGTCACGGGGTCCTCGATGGTGGAGCCGTGCGCGTGCGTGAACGCCCGCACCTCGAAGTCGTACGGCGCCCCCTCGGGGTACGGGCCCGCCACGCCCAGGAAGCACGGGACGAGCCCGGGACGCAGCGCGAGCACCGACTCGGCGTCCGCCAGCAGCACCGCCGCCCAGCCGGGGCCGTTGTCCGCCCACTCCGCGTCCACGATGTCGGCGCGCCCGATCCCCAGCGCGTCGGCGATCTTCTGCACGAGCGGCTCCTCCACGGGCCCGGACCTCAGCAGAGGCGGCGCCTGGAACGCCAGCCCGTCGCCGGTCCTGCGCACCCGCACCAGCCCGGCCCCGCACTCCTGGACGATCTCACCCTCCGTCCGCGGCACTCCCCCGGCCTCCAGCCAGGCGTGACAGGTGCCCAAGGTCGGGTGCCCCGCGAACGGCAGTTCCTCGGTCGCGGTGAAGATCCGCACGCGGTAGTCCGCCTCGGGCGTGCTCGGGGGCAGCAGGAACGTGGTCTCGGCCAGGTTCGTCCAGGAGGCGAACCGCTGCATCTCCTTGGAGGTCAAGCCCTCGCCGTCGAGCACGACCGCGAGCGCGTTTCCGTGGTACGGGGTGGCGGTGAAGACGTCCACCTCGGTAAATGGGCGCAACATACCTGGAGTCTCGCAGACAGGGTCTTTTCCCGTTGACACAGCACCCCCAGACTGGGGGGTGTGGCGGACTTTGATGTGGTGGTGCTGGGTTCCGGGCCGGGCGGGCAGAAGGCCGCGATCGCGGCGGCGAAGCTCGGCAGGCGTGTCGCGGTGGTCGAGAAACGGCACATGATCGGCGGCGTGTGCATCAACACGGGCACGATCCCGTCGAAGACCCTGCGCGAGGCCGTCCTCTACCTCACAGGGCTCAACCAGCGGGAGCTGTACGGCGCGAGCTACCGCGTCAAGGACGAGATCACGGTCTCCGACCTCGGGATGCGCACGCAGCACGTGATCGGCCGGGAGATCCAGGTCATCCGCAGCCAGCTCGCCCGCAACCACGTCACCGTGTTACAGGGCACCGGCCGCTTCCTGGACCCGCACACGATCGGGATCATCCATGAGGAGGGCAAGACCGAGGAGACGAAGATCTCCGCCGAGAAGATCGTGATCGCCACCGGCACGTCACCCGCCCGTCCCGGCACAGTCGAGTTCGACGACAGGACGATCATCGACTCCGACGCGATCCTCCATCTCGACCGGATCCCCGAGACGCTCGTCGTGGTGGGGGCCGGGGTCATCGGCATCGAGTACGCCTCCATGTTCGCCGCGCTCGGCACCAAGGTCACGGTGGTGGAGCGGCGCGAGCGCATGCTGGAGTTCTGCGACCTGGAGATCGTGGAGGCGCTGAAGTACCACCTGCGCGACCTGGCCGTGACCTTCCGCTTCGGGGAGAACGTGGCCGCGGTCGAGCTCCGCCCGGGCGGGGCGCTGACCCTGCTGGAGAGCGGCAAGAAGATCCCCGCCGACTGCGTCATGTACTCGGCCGGGCGGCAGGGCAAGACCGCCGAGCTGTGCCTGGAGGCCGCCGGACTGGCCGCCGACGACCGCGGGCGGATCGCGGTGGACGCCAATTACGCCACCGAGGTGCCGCACATCTACGCCGTGGGCGACGTGATCGGCTTCCCCGCGCTGGCGGCCACCTCCATGGAGCAGGGCAGGCTGGCCGCGCAGCACGCGTGCGGGGAGCCGGTCGACGACATGCACGAGCTGCCGCCCATCGGGATCTACACCATTCCCGAGATCAGCTTCGTCGGCCGGTCGGAGGACGAGCTGACCCGGGACAAGGTGCCGTTCGAGGTGGGCATCTCGCGCTACCGCGAGCTGGCCAGGGGCCAGATCATCGGCGACTCGTACGGGATGCTCAAGCTGCTCGTCTCCCCCGAGGACCGGCGGTTGCTGGGCGTACACGTGTTCGGTACGGGGGCGACGGAGCTCGTGCACATCGGGCAGACGGTCATGGGGTGCGGCGGGACGGTCGACTACCTGGTCAACGCCGTGTTCAACTATCCGACGCTGGCCGAGTCGTACAAGGTGGCCGCGCTGGACGCGATGAACAAGATGCGGGTGGTCGCCCGGCTCACCGCCGGCATGTGATCACGACAGCGTCCACTGCTGGGCGGCGCTGCCGTTGCCGGGGAAGGCGGCCATGGGACAGGGTCAGTCGGCGGCGGGGCGGCGGGTGCGGGCCGCGGGCTTCTTGCGGCCCGCCACCAGCGTGTCGCCCGGTGCCGGAGCAGGACTCTCCGCCGCCGTGGCGTCCTTGTCCTTGCTCTGGGTGCGCGGCCGCGGGTGTGGGGCCGTGTCCTCCGTGGCCGAGGCCGGGGGGTTCTCCGGGTCGGGGGCCGGCGGTTTGTCGGGCTCCCGGAGTGCGGCGATGACGCGGTCCGCCTCGGTGTCGGCGGCGAACTCGTTGGCGGCCTCCGACTCCCTCCGCCGGATCACCACCATGTGGTCCACCGACACCCGCCCCGCGCCCACCACGGCGAGCAGGAGGGAGGCGGCCCCGAGGAGGATGAGCTCGTTCATGCTGATCGGATTGAGCGGCGGCGCCACCAGGAAGACCGCCAGCGCCTCGGCGAACAGGATCAGCCCGGTGATCGAGACGGCCAGGCCGGCGATCAGGAGCGCGCCGCCGATGAGCTCGGTGAGCATGGTGACCGTGGCCCACGCGCCGGGTGCGGGGGCGCCCTGGTGGAGGAACTTCGCTCCGGTGGCCTTCAGGCCGTCTTCCAGCTTGGTCCAGCCGTTGGCGAAGAAGATGCCGCCCACGCCGACGCGGGCGACTAAAGCAGCAAGATCACGGAGGGCCTGTTTCACGGTAGTTGTCTGCCCTAATCGGGACATGGCACACCTCAATCACGGCTGAGCAGCATGGCCACCGCGACGGCGGTCAGGCTGAGCAGGACGACGCTGACGACCACGGTCGTGTGCAGAGCGTTCACGAAGGCCCACCGCGCGGCGTCCATGAGCGCGCCGCCGGCGCTGCCGCCGACCTGGTGGGCGACGTGCGCGGCCCCCGCGAGCGACTGCCGGGCCTGGTCCATGCCGCTCGCGGACACCCCTGGTACGGAGGGCAGGCCGGGGGCGTACACGATCGTGGTGATGGTGCCGAGCACGGCCACGCCCAGCCCGGCGCCCAGCTCGTACGCGGTCTCCTCGATGGCCGCGGCCCCGCCCGCCTGGGACTCCGACGCCGACGACATGATCGTGTCGGAGGCGGCGAGCAGCGCCACCTGCACCCCGAACCCGATGCCCACGAAGCAGAGCGCCAGCATGCCGGGATGGCCTTCGACCCCCCAGGTCAAGGTGGGGGTCATGGAGAGCGCGACGAGCCCGAGCCCGCCGCTCATCGTGGCCCGCATGCCGATCCTCGGCAGGATGTGGGCGGCGGCGAGCCCGCCGGAGATGGCCGAGATCACCAGCGGCAACATCCTGACCGCCGCGCGCAACGGCGAGTCGCCGAGCACGAGCTGCAGGTATTGGGCGAGCATGAGCTGCAGGCCCACCAGCGAGAACACACCGAGCAGCACACCCGCCACCCCGGTCGCGAACTCGCGCCGCCTGAACAGCCCGACCTCAAGCAGCGGCGCGCGCAAGCGCAGCTGGCGGCGTACGAACATGCCCAGCAGGCCGAGCCCGGCCAGGAACACCAGCACCGAGGCCCACAGCGGCATCAGGCTGCCCGCGCCCGCCTCCTTCAGCCCGAACGCCAGCGCCAGGATGCCGAACACGGACAGCACCGCGCTCGCGCCGTCCCACGAGCGGCCCTTGCGTACGGGCGACTCGGGGAGCAGGCGTACGGCGGCGGGCAGCAGCGCCAGCAGGATCGGCACGTTGATCAGGAAGACGGCGCCCCACCAGAAGCCGACGAGCACGCCGCCGATGAGCGGACCGACCGCCGCCCCGGCCGCCGCGACCGCGCTCCAGACGCCGAGCGCGATGGCGCGCTCACGCCTGTCGGTGAACACCTGGCGGATCAGCGAGAGCGTGGCCGGCATGATCATCGCGCCGCCGACGCCGAGCAGCGCCCTGGCCAGGATCAGCGTCAGCGGCGTCGGGGCGAACGCGGCCCCGGCCGAGGCCAGGCCGAACAGCACATAGCCGAACAGGACCAGCCGCTTGCGCCCGTACCGGTCGCCTAGCGTGCCGAACGTGATCAGTAGTGGCGCGACCACCAGGGAGTAGGTGTCGATGATCCACAGCAGCTCCACCGCGGAGGGCTCGAGCGCGGCGGTCAGCGCGGGCACCGCGATGTGCAGCACCGTGGCGTCGACCGTGATCAGCAACAAGCTCACGCACAGCAGCACGAGAATGGACCAACGGCGGTCCCGGTGGTCCTGATCGGCGGTCCGTATGAAAGGTGCGGCCTGTGTGACGGTCATGGGCCTCCTTGCAGGCCGATCCGTTGACAGGGCCCGCACGTGCTCTTGGTCGGTGGCGCGGGAAGCCCGGCTCGAGACTCGCTCCTCCCGAGCTCCTCGGCCTCGACTCCCACCGCTCCGGCTTGCGTCGCAGCTTAGGGCATGTCAGGCACTAGTCATAGCGGTATCGAATGATCCGCCCATGCCCGTAACCTCTCTAGAGAGATACAGCCATATGTCGGTATCTATCCAATATTGGCCTGCCAGCCGATCATGGACCCGTGGGGACCGACGCAAGTGGCAGAAATGACAACATTTCCGACAGGTCCTCACGTGAATGGTGTGACGAGGCTCTTGCCAGGCTGAACGCCGGCCGCCCCGAGTCCGCGCTCGACGCCGCCCGCCGCGCGGCCGACCTGGATCCGGGCGCGGAATGGGCGTACCGGCTCATCAGCCTGGCCCACGAACGGCTGGGCCGCGACGCCGACGCGGCGCCCGCCGCCGAGCGGGCCGTGGAGCTGGCCCGCGGCTCCTGGCCGGCCCGGCTGCGCCTGGCGGCGGTCCTGCGCCGCGTCCCCGGCCGCTGGCGGGAGGCGGTGGAGCACGCCGTGCTCGCCGGGAAGTTCGCGCCCGAGGAGCCCGGCCCCGAGGTCATGCGGGGCGACCTGGCCTTGCTGCGCGGCGAGCACACCGGCGCCGAGCAGTCGTACCGGACCGCGCTCGCCATCGACCCCGGCCATCCCCAGGCGCGCGTGAACCTCGGCCTGGCCCTGCTGCGCTGGGACCGGCCCCGCCCGCACCACGATCCCGCCTGGCCGATCGACCCGCGCGACACGGGCCGGGCCAGGCGGGCGCTGGAGGTCTGGTCCCGTCAGGCCCGCCTCCTGGTCGCCGCCGCCACGCTCGCGATCGCGGGGGTGGCGCTCCTCCTCGACTGGGGCCCGCAGGCCGTGCTCGGCGGGTTCGCGGTGCTGGTGCTGCTGGCGCCGCTGACGGTCAGGCAGGCGCGGCGGGTGGGCGTCTGGTCGTACGTGCCCGCGATGCTCCGCGGGGACCCCTGGCTCGGCGCGGCGCTCGTGTCGACGGCGGTGTCGGTGGTCGCTTTCGCCGCCTGGCTGCTGCTGGGGGCGATCCCCTCCGTACCGTCCGCGTTCGATCCGGTATGGGCGGGGCTGGCGGGCATCGTGGTGCTGGGCTGGCCGGCGCTGGCGGCCGTACGGGCGCTGGCCGAGGCGTGGCGCGGCCACCCTCTCCTGGCGCTGGCCGAAACCGTCCATGCCCGGACGAACCATGCGCGGGCGCGAGCCGAAATCATCCATCCCCGGACGAACCAGGCGCTGGCACAGGCAGAGCGCACTGCCCGGAGGAACGTCGGCGTGCTGCTCTGGATCGTCCTCGCCCGGACCTGGTCCGTGCTCGTCCCGCTCGTGGGCGGGGCCCTCACGGTGGAGCCGAGGGCGGCTGTCGCAGCGGTGGTGGTGCCGTACCCGATGGTCCGCGGCTACCTGCGCGCCCGCCATCGCGACGACCGGTGGCTGCCGGTCGCCACGGCACTCGTCGTCCTGTCCGCCACGGCCTGCGCGGCGGGCGGGCTGCTGGGAGCGTGGCGGATCGAGCCGGCCGCGGCATGGGCGTGGCGGGCCGGGCTGGGCGCGATGGCGGCGGCCGCGGTCGTGTTCGCCGTGAGGGCCTCGCGCGCCTGGTGGCGGGGCGGGCCGGGCCCGTGGCGGGCGTCCCTGATCATGTGCGACCTGCCGGTGGGCGCGGAGCCCTCCGTCGCGCTCGACCCGGAGGTGCGCCAGACCTTCTCCTACGCCCGCGGCGTCGTCCTGTCCTTCGGCGACTCCCTCGGCCCCAGGGTCGCGGGCGCGGTCGCCTCTGTCACCTCGTCCGGCGAGCTCCGGGTGATCACGGAGACGGAGGCGTGGGACGCCGTCGAGGCCGATCCCCGGGTGGCGGTGTTCGCGGCGGACCCGCTGCAGCGCAGGTTCTGGGTCGAGGTGCGCGGGATCGCCATGGCCGACTCGGACGTGCTGCGCGTCACCCCCAAGCAAGTGCTCGTTGGCGAGTTCCCCGGGCGACACCAGCGACGCCAGTAGAATCTTGTTCTATGCGTACCTTGCGCACACCGGACGAGCGCTTCGCAAACCTGCCCGGCTTCCCGTACGAGCCCCGCCACGCCGAGGTCGCCGACGGCCTGCGCATGGCGTACGTCGAGGCGGGTCCCGCCGACGGCGAGCCCGTCGTGCTCCTGCACGGCGAGCCGACCTGGTCGTTCCTCTACCGGCACGTCATGGGCGAACTGGCCGCGGCCGGGCTGCGCGCGATAGCGGTGGACCTGATCGGGTTCGGCCGCTCGGACAAGCCGGTCGATCAGGCCGAGCACACCTATGCCCGGCACGTCGAGTGGACCCGCGCGCTGCTGCTTGACGCGCTCGGCCTGCACCGCGTCACCGTGGTCGGCCAGGACTGGGGCGGGCTGATCGGGCTGCGGATCGCCGCCGAGCACCCCGCGAGCATCGCCAGGATCGTGGCGGCCAACACGGGCTTGCCCACGGGTGACATTCCCATGCCCGAGGTGTGGCACCGGTTCAAGGAGGCCGTGCTCAAGGCCCCGGTGCTGGACATCGCCAGGCTGGTTCAGGCGGGCTGCAAGACGGAGCTGTCCCGGGAGATCCGCGCGGCGTACGACGCGCCGTTCCCCGACGAGTCGTACAAAGCGGGCCCCCGCGCCATGCCGGGCCTCGTCCCGATCACGCCCGGCGACCCCGCCGCACCCGCCAACCGTGCTGCCTGGCAGGTTCTCACGACGCTCGACCGGCCGTTCCTGGTGGCGTTCTCCGACGGCGACCCGATCACCGGCGGCATGGCGCCCATCCTGCTCAGATCGATCTCCGGCACGTCCGGCCTGCGGCATCCCGTGATCCGCGGCGCCGGGCACTTCCTGCAAGAGGATGCGTGCGCGGAGCTCGGGCGGCAGATCGCCGCTTTCGTGACCGCCACCTAGCGTGTCAGGAGCGCCCAATCGTCGGTCCGGTGCGGTATAACCGGGGGCGGACCGGGGAGGCGTGATGCAGGAGTCCGGCAGGGCCCAGGCCGCGGGGCGGGCCGCGGCGCGGGATCTGTTCGAGAAGGTTCGGCTGCGTTATTACCAGATTCCCCCGGCCGTGCGCCGGGTGCTCTACGTGGTCGTGCTGGTCGCCGCCATGGGCGTGGGCGCGGCACTCGGGTGGAACCTGCTCACGACCTTCCCCGTCGTCCTGCTGCTGCTCGGGTTCATCGCGCTGACCATGCGCTTCCCCCGCGCCGCGGCCACCGTCCTGGTGGTGGCCGGCTGGGTGCCGCTGGCGCTGTACATCTTCTCCGGGCTGTTCCCCGCGGGCTCCAACGCGGTGCACCTGATGGTCATGCTGGCCCTGCCCGTCGCCGCGGCCGCCCACCTCATCCGCTGGGTGGCGCCGTGGGCGACCACGCTGCTGGCGCTCGCGCCCGCCGGCGTGCTCGCCGTGCCCTTCTCCTTCGTCGCCGCCGGCGTGGCGGTCTGGGCGGCGTACGCCGTGGCCGCCGTGGTGCTGGTCTACCGGTTCCTGCTGGCCCGCAAGGTGCGGGCGCAGCGCGCCGCGGCCGAGGAGCAGCAGGTACGCGTCAGGGTGCGCGAGGGCAGGCTCGAGCCGTCGCACGACAAGCCGGGCGGCCCGCCGCAGATCTCCGTCGAGGAGGCGCTCGGCGAGCTGGAGAGCATGGTGGGCCTGGCCCCGGTCAAGGAGCAGGTGCGTTCGATCGCCGCCTCCATCGAGGCGTCCAGGCTCCGCGCCGAGGCGGGCTACGCCACCGAGCGGCCCACCAGGCACTTCGTCTTCGTCGGCCCGCCCGGCACCGGCAAGACCAGCGTGGCCCGCACGCTGGCCAAGATCTTCTACGCGTTCGGCCTGCTGGAGACGCCCTACGTGGTCGAGGCGCAGCGGGCCGACCTGGTGGGCGAGTTCCTGGGCGCGACCGCGATCAAGACCAACGAGCTGGTCGACCGGGCGCTCGGCGGCGTGCTCTTCATCGACGAGGCGTACGGGCTGGTCAACTCCTCCGACGGGCAGCCCGACAGGTTCGGCGCCGAGGCCGTGCAGACGCTGCTCAAGCGGGCCGAGGACGACCGGGAGCGGCTGATCATCATCCTGGCCGGCTACGAGCAGGAGATGAGCTCGTTCCTGTCCAGCAACCCCGGCCTGGCCAGCAGGTTCGCCACCCGGGTGCGGTTCCCCGGCTACTCCCCCGCCGAGCTGGTCCAGGTCACCGAGCTGCTCCAGCGGCGCAGGGGCGACACGATGGACGGCGAGACCGGGCGGGTGCTGCTCGGCCTGTTCGAGGACGTGCACCGGCGCGGCCTGGTCGACGAGCTGGGCAACGCCAGGTTCGCGCGCAGCCTGGTCGAGGCCGCCGCGCAGGCCCGGGACGTACGCGTGGTGGGCGCGGGCGGCACCCCGACCACGCAGGACCTGGTGACCACCACGACGCCCGACGTGACCAAGGCGTTCGAGGAGCTGACCGCGCGGTTCCGCGGCTACGTCGCCACGCCCACGCTGGAGGAGGCGCTGGCCGACCTCGACAGGATGGCCGGCCTGGCGCCGGTCAAGCGGCAGGTGCACGCCATCGCGGCCCAGCTCCAGGTGGCGCGGATGCGGCAGGAGCGCGGGCTGCCCACGCCGCCGCAGATGCGGCACTTCGTGTTCGTCGGCCCGCCCGGCACCGGCAAGACCACGGTCGCCAGGGTCGTGGGCCGCATCTTCGCCGCGCTCGGCCTGCTGGCCAGGCCCGACGTCGTCGAGGCACACCGGGCCGACCTGGTCGGCCAGCACCTCGGCGCCACCGCGATCAAGACCAACGAGCTGGTCGACCGGGCGCTCGGCGGCGTGCTCTTCATCGACGAGGCCTACAGCCTGGTCAACCCCGGCTACCAGGGCGGCGACGCGTTCGGCGCCGAGGCCGTGCAGACGCTGCTCAAGCGGGCCGAGGACGACCGCGACCGCCTCGTGATCGTGCTGGCCGGCTACGAGCGTGAGATGGACTCGTTCCTGGCCACCAACCCGGGCCTGGCCAGCCGGTTCAACCAGCGCGTGGCCTTCCCCAGCTACTCCCCGCGCGAGCTGTCCGAGATCGCGGTGCTCCTGGCGGAGAAGTCCGGCGACACCTTCGACGACGAGGCGCTGCGCGACCTCGACGAGGTGTTCGCCTGGGTGTGCGAGGAGCGGCTGATCGACGGCCTCGGCAACGGCCGCTTCGCCAGGTCGCTGTTCGAGCGCGCCGGCATGCGCCGCGACGTGCGGCTGGCCGCCCACGCCTCGCGCGGCGGATCCGCCAGCTCGGCCGACCTGACGACGATCACCAGCGAGGACGTGCGCACCGCGGTGGACGAACTCTCCGGACGTTGACCGTCTCCGGCACATGCCTGCATGACGGACGTTGACCGTCTTCGGCGCGTGCCTGCATGACGGACGTTTACCGTCTTCGGCAAGTGCCTGCATGGCGGAGTCCCGGTCCACGCCATGTTCCCCCACAGTGACTGGGCGATATCGTAGAGTGAGCGGCGTCGGCGATGACCAAGCCGATGTGCGGTGCGCGGCGGAGGGGGAGCGATGGCGGGGTTCTTGGCCCGCAGGCTGCTCAACTACGTCGTGCTGGTCGTTGTGGCCGCCAGCCTCGCCTACCTTCTGGCGGCCACAGCCCTCGATCCCCGTTCCAACTACGCGGACCGCACACCCAAGCCTCCGCCTGCCGTCGTGGACGCGCAGCTCACGGCGCTCAACCTCAACGACAAGACACCGCTGCTGCAGCGTTATGCCACGTGGGCGAGCGGGGTGCTGCACGGCGACTTCGGCAAGTCCGTCGGCGGCGCTCCGGTCAACGACGATCTCAAGCGGCGCATGGGTGTGACGTTCCGGCTGGTCATGCTGGGGCTGGTGTTCGGAAGCCTGTTCGGGGTGCTGACCGGCGCCTTCGCGGCGGTCAGGCAGTACGGGTGGTTCGACCGGCTCTCGACGGGCCTGTCCTTCATGGTGCTCGCCGTGCCGGTCGTCGTGCTGGCCAACACGCTGATCCTGGTCGGCTCCTGGGCCAACGAGAACGTCTTCGGCCGCTCGGTGTTCCTGGTGAGCGGCGAATACAGCGTCGGGCTGGAGGCAGGGTTCTGGGGGCATCTGCTCGACCGGTTGCAGCACCTGATCCTGCCGACGATCTCGCTGTCGCTGGGCCTCATCGCGGTCTTCAGCCGCTACCAGCGCAACATGATGCTCGACGTGTTCGGCGCCGACTTCGTCCGCACCGCCAGGGCCAAGGGGCTGAGCAGGCGCCAGGCGCTCATCAAGCACGCGCTGCGGACCGCGCTCATCCCGGTGGCGACGTACTTCGCGTTCACGTTCGGGGCGCTGCTGATGGGGGCCACGTTCACCGAGAAGATCTTCGGCTGGCACGGGCTCGGCGAGCAGCTGATCAACTCCATCTTCAGCAACGACGTCAACACCGTCGCGGCCATCTCCTTCCTGGCGGCCGTCGCCGTGCTGTGCGCCTCGCTCGCCTCCGACCTGCTGCAGGCCGCGCTCGACCCGAGGGTGCGGGCGTGATGACGCTTTCCGACGAGGAACTGGCCGAGGAACTGTCCGGCGGCGCGCTCGCCAGGGCGCCGTCCAGGGTGCGGGTGGTCTCCGAGCGCTTCTTCCGCTCCAGGCAGGGGCAGGTCGGGTTCGCGGTGCTGGCGCTGATGTTCCTGCTGGCCTTCGCCGGCCCGCTGTTCAGCCGGTGGACGTACACCGACAAGGACTTCACCGCGTTCATGCAGCCGCCGTCGGCCACCCACTGGTTCGGAACGCTCCAAACCGGGTCGGACGTGTACGCGGTGACGCTGCGCGGCATGCAGAAGTCCCTGGTCGTGGGGCTGCTCGCGGCCCTGATCTCCACCGCGCTGGCGGCCGTGGTCGGGGCGTTCGGCGGCTACTTCCTGGGGTGGACGGACCGGGCGCTGAGCTGGGTGACGGATCTGCTGCTCGTGCTGCCCGGCTTCCTGATCCTGGCGATCATGTCGCCGCTGTTCGGCGCCGGGCAGTGGTGGCTGTTCGTGGTCATGCTGGCGCTGTTCCTGTGGATGGTCACCTCGAAGATCGTCAGGGGGATGACGATCTCGGTGAAGGAACGGGAGTTCATCCAGGCCGCCCGCTACATGGGCGTCTCCCCCGTACGGATCATCTTCCGCCACGTGCTCCCCAACCTGTCGTCGCTGCTGATCGTGGACGCCACGCTCAACGTCAGCAGCGCCATCCTCACCGAGACCTCGCTCTCCTACTTCGGGTTCGGCATCCAGCCGCCCGACGTGTCGTTCGGGACGCTCATCGCCGACGGGTCCAGGACGGCCGTCTACGCGCCGTGGACGTTCTGGTTCGTGGCGGGGCTGCTGGTGGTCACCGTGCTCGCGGTCAACCTCGTCGGCGACGCGCTGCGTGACGCGTTCGACCCCTCGGCTTCGCGGAAGGCGCGGCGGTGAGCCCGGTCCTCGAGGTCAGCGATCTGAACGTGTCGTTCGACGGCGTCCCGGCCGTGCGCGGGGTGAGCCTCGACGTACGGCCCGGCGAGGTCCTCGGCGTCGTCGGCGAGTCCGGCTCGGGCAAGTCGGTCACCTCGGCGGCCATCATGGGGCTGCTGCCACCGGGGGCGCGCGTCACCGGGTCCGTGCGGCTGCACGGCAAGGAGCTGATCGGGGCCTCCGATCGGCAGCTGACGTCCTTCCGCGGCAAGTCCATCTCGATGGTGTTCCAGGACCCGCTGTCCGCGCTGACCCCCGTCTACCGGGTGGGCGACCAGATCGCCGAGGCGGTGCGCGTGCACCAGCGGGTGAGCAAGGAGACGGCCCTGGTCAAGGCCGTCGAGCTGCTCGAACTCGTGGGCATCCCGCATCCGGCCGAGCGGGCGCTGGCCTTCCCGCACGAGTTCTCCGGCGGCATGCGGCAGCGCGTGGTGATCGCGATGGCCATCGCCAACGACCCCGACGTGATCATCTGTGACGAGCCGACCACGGCGCTCGACGTGACCATCCAGGCGCAGGTGCTTGAGGTGCTGAAGAAGGCGCAGCGCAAGACCGGCGCCGCGATCATCATGATCACGCACGATCTCGGGGTGGTGGCGGGGTTCGCCGACCGGGTGCTGGTCATGTACGCCGGGCGGCCCGTCGAGGTGGGCGACGTGGACGACATCTTCTACGGGACGCGGATGCCGTACACGGTGGGGTTGCTCGGCTCGATCCCGCGCGTGGACCGGGGCGGGCGGCAGCCGCTGGCCCCCATCGAGGGCAGCCCGCCCTCTCCGCAGGCGCTGCCGCCGGGGTGCCCGTTCGCGCCGCGCTGCCCGATGAAGATCGACGCGTGTGACGAGCGGGAGCCGCCGCTGTTCGAGGTGGGGGCGGGACACCGGGCGGCCTGCATCCGCTGGTCCGAGGTACGGCCGCGGGTGCCCGCGCCCGTCCACGCCGCGCCGGGGCCGCGGGCGCGCGACCAGCGCGCGGTGCTGGAGGTCCGCGACCTGGTCAAGGAATATCCGCTGCTCAAGGGGGCGGTGTTCAAACGCAGGGTGGGCACCGTGCACGCGGTGGCCGGGGTCAGCTTCGACCTCCGGCAGAGCGAGACGCTGGGGCTGGTGGGCGAGTCGGGCAGCGGCAAGACGACCACGCTGACGCAGATCCTGGAGCTGGCCCCGCCCCAGAGCGGCCGGATCGTCGTGCTCGGACACGACACCGCGCGGCTCGGCGGCTCCGAACGCAGGTCGATCAGGCGCGACATGCAGGTGGTGTTCCAGGATCCGCTGGCCTCGCTCGACCCGCGCATGACGGTGCACGACATCCTGGCCGAGCCGCTGCGTACGCACGGCAAGCGGCGGCCCGGGCGGCGGATCGGCGAGTTGCTCGCCCTGGTCGGGATGGACGCCTCACACGCCGCCCGCTACCCGCAGGACTTCTCCGGCGGCCAGCGGCAGCGCATCGGCATCGCCCGGGCGCTGGCGCTGGAGCCCCGGTTGCTGGTCCTCGACGAGCCGGTCTCGGCGCTGGACGTGTCGATCCAGGCCGGGGTGATCAACCTGCTCGGCTCGCTCAAGGCCCGGCTGGGGCTGTCCTATTTGTTCGTGGCGCACGACCTGGCCGTGGTGCGCTACATCGCTGACCGGGTGGCGGTGATGTACCTGGGCAGGATCGCCGAGATCGGCCAGGTGGACGCCGTCTTCGACGGCCCGGCACACCCGTACACGCAGGCTCTGCTGTCGGCGATCCCGCTGCCCGATCCGGTACGCGAGCGCGCACGGGAGCGGATCCTGCTCGAGGGCGACCTGCCCAGCCCGGCCAACCCTCCGACGGGCTGCAGGTTCCGCACCAGGTGCCCGAAGTTCCGCGCCGAGCTCACCGACGAGGAGCGGCGGCTCTGCGTGGACGTCGAGCCCGAGGTACGCCCGCTGGGCGAGGACCAGGGGGCGGCCTGCCATTACGCCGAAAGGCGCGAAGTCGTATAGACCTCGCTCAGACCAGGAGGAATTCGCTCGATGAAAGCATCACGTCTTGTCGTGGCCGTCGCTGTGGCGGGCTCGCTGTGCCTGGCGGGCTGCGGCAGAGGCCCGGGGGGCGGCCCAGAGGGCCAGGCGAGCGAGGGGGACGAGCGTACGATCAAGGCCTTCGACATCAACCTGCAGCCACGCGACAAGGTCAAGGACGGCGGGACGCTGCGGTGGGGGATCAACGAGTTCCCCTCACAGTGGAACAGGAACCACGTGGACGGCAACCTGGCCGTGGCCGCCGCGGTCAGCAACGCGCTGCTGCCCTCGCCGTTCCTGTCCAACGAGAAGGCGGAGATCTCGGTCAACCACGACTACGTGCTCGAGGCCGAGGTGACCCGGCAGCAGCCCAAGCAGGTGATCACGTACCGGCTGAACCCCAAGGCCAAGTGGTCCGACGGCAAGCCGATCACGTGGGCCGACTACCAGGCGCAGTGGCACGCGCTGAACGGGCGGAACCCCGCCTTCCACATCGCCTCGCCCACCGGCTACCAGGACATCGAGAAGGTGGCGCGGGGCAAGGACGACTTCGAGGTGGTGGTGACGTTCGACAAGCCGTTCGGGGACTGGCAGGCGTTGTTCGGGCCGCTGCTGCCGGCCGCCACCAACCGCACGCCCGACACCTTCGACCACGCCTGGCTGAACAAGATCCCGGTGACGGCGGGGCCGTTCAAGTTCGGGGGTTTCGACCAGACGGCCAAGACGATCACTCTCGTGCGGGACGACTCCTGGTGGGGGAACCGGGCCAAGCTCGACAAGATCATCTATCGGGCGTCGGAGCAGGACTCGCTGATCGGGGCGTTCAGCAACGGGGAGCTCGACATCATCGACGTGGGGCCGTCGGCTCCCGACTACGCGCGGGCCAAGGGCACGCCGGGGGCGCAGGTCCGGCAGGCAGCCGGACCCGATTTCCGGCATTTCACCTTTAACGGGTCCAGCGAGCTGCTCAAGGACCAGAGCGTGCGCCAGGCCATCCAGCTCGGCATCAACCGCCAGGCCATCGCGCAGTCGGACCTCCAGGGCCTGGACTGGCCGATCGCCCTGCTGAACAACCACTTCTTCATGAACACCCAGGAGGGCTACCAGGACAACGCCGGGAAACTCGGCGTATACGACCCCGCTCGCGCGCGGCAGCTCCTGGACGCCGCCGGGTGGAAGCTGAGCGGCGCGGTCAGGCAGAAGAACGGCAAGGTGCTCGATCTGCGGTTCGTGGTGCCGTCCGGGGTTCAGGTGAGCAAGCAGGAAGGGGAGCTGGCACAGAGCATGCTGGCCCAGATCGGCGTGAAGCTGACGATCAAGGCCGTGCCCAGCGACGACTTCTTCACCAAGTACGTCATCCCCGGCAACTTCGACATCACGCCCTTCGCGTACATCGGGACGCCGTTCCCCGTCTCCAGCAGCTATGGGATCTACGCGAACTCCCCCGACGGCAAGACGTGGAACGCCAACTTCGGCCGCACCGGCTCGCCCGCCATCGACCAGGCCATGAGCCGCGCCGCGCAGTCCCTGGACCCGGCGCGGGCCCGTATGTTGACGAATCAGGTGGATGAGCAGATCTGGCAGCTGGTCAACGTGCTGCCGCTCTACCAGCGCCCGCAGAACGTGGCGACCCGCCAGACGCTGGCCAACGTGGGGGCACGCGGCTTCTACGACGTCCGATACGAGGACATCGGCTTCACCCGCTGACCGCACGGGGTTGTCGGTGGCGAGGTGTAGATAAGTACGCGTGACGACGAAGGTGACCTGGCCCCAGATTCTCGCGTGGCGCCTGCGCAGACAGTTCGTGAGCCAGAGCGACGCGGCTGATGCCGTGGCGGTCGCCCGGCGGCTGTGCGGCGTCCAGACCCAGGTCGCCTCGTCGGCCCAGCTCGCGGTGGCGGTCAGGCGGGCCGGGCCCGACCACGACGAGATCGACAGGGCCCTGTGGAGCGACCGCACACTGGTCAAGACGTGGATCATGCGCGGCACCCTCCACCTCGTCCCGTCCGACACGCTGGCCGACTACTGCGCGGCCCTGAGCACGCTGCGCTTCTGGGAGAAGGGCTCGTGGCAGCGGGGCCACGGCGTCACGGCCGACGAGATCGCGGCGATCATCGACGCCGTCCCCCGCGCCCTGAGCCACGGAGCACCCGCCGAAGGGACGCCCGGCGCAGCGGCGTCCGGCAGAGGGATGTCCGGGGAAGCGGTGTCCGCCGAAGGCGCGCCCGGCGAAGCGGTACCCGGCGAGGGGACGTCCGGGGAAGCGGTGGCCAGAGAAGGGATAGCCGGCGAGCGGGCTCTCACCAGAGAAGAGCTTGTCGATGCCGTGGTGGCGGTGACGGGGGACGTTCACCTCAGAGAGGCGCTCACGTCCGGCTGGGGCGCCTTACTGAAGCCGCTGAGCCGCCTGGGCGAGCTCTGCTATGGCCCGCCCCGCGACAGCAGGGTGACCTTCACCGCCCCGCGCGCCTGGCTCCCGGCCTGGCCCGCCGCGCTTCCGCCGTACGAGGAGGCCGGTGTGCGGGTGGCCCGGGCGTTCCTGGGCGCGCACGGGCCGGCGACGCCGGAGATGTTCGACACGTGGCTGTTCGGCGGCGTGGCGAAGAAGGCGGTGCTCAAGGGGTGGTTCCGTGACCTCGCGCCTGAGCTGACCGAGGTCGAGACGGACGACGGCCAGACGCTGCCGGCGTTGACCGAGCACCTCGACGACCTGGCCGGCACCAGCCCCTCGGCCGAGGTTCACCTGCTGCCGGGCTTCGACCAGTACATCCTGGCGGCCCCACGCGCCCTCGCCCCGCTCATCCCTCCGCCACTCAAGCCCAAGGTGAGCCGCCAGGCGGGGTGGATCTCCCCCGTTGTGATCCACGAGGGCCGGGTCGCGGGCGTCTGGGAGGCCAAGAACGGCGACATCACCGTCGACCTCGCGTCCCCGGTCCCCCAGGGGCCTCTCGACGAGGCCATCGCCCGCGCCCGCTCCCTGCTGCCGTAGACGCGCCGACAACCGTAGACATGCGTGACGACCGTAGACGCGCGTGACGACCTGTCAGGTGGTGGCCATTACGCGGTCGACGATGCCCTTGGTGCCCTCCTCACGCGCGCAATGCGCGCAGCAGTACCAGTGCTCGCCCGACTGCACCCCATGTCCGATGACCTTGGTGCCGCAGTGCTCGCAGATGGGCGCCATTCCCTCGATCGCGCACTGGAAGCAGTCGAAGGTGTGCACCGCTCCCTGCGCATGCACCTCGAACGCCATGTCGTAGTCGTTTCCGCAGGTCTCGCAGACAGCCATGGTGATCCCCTTCACAGTCGATCCGCCGGGGGGATACCCGGTTACGTGGTCTTTCTTCCTCAAAGAACCACCAATTTCCCTAAACGGGCCACCGTACTCACCTCAGGGCCAATTCACCACGGAGCGGGCTCATCAGGGGTAGCCCAGGGCCGCGGGCAGGCCGAGCCGGCCGCAGAACCCCCAGAAAACGACACAGGCCGCACAGAACGCAATAGGCGGCATTCATCAGAACTTCCACCGGCTTTTCGGTAATGTCGCAGTAAAGATCAACGACATCCTTATTGCCGTGCCGAAGGGAAAATCGTGTTCATCCGATCGGTCATCGCGGCCGCCCTGGTCGCAGCTGGTGTCGTCGCCGTCCCCTCCGCCTCTTACGCCGCCACCGCCCCCTATACCCCCGAGCGCATCTGCGGCCCTGGCTTCCACCGCGTCAAGGACGGCCACCGAGCGATGGTGACGAAGAAGGGAGCGGTGTTCGGGCACGTGTACCTGATGTACAACAAGCGCAGCGGCAAGAACTGCGTGGCCGCGATCAAGACCAGATACACAGGTGTCCGCACGCTCACCGGCGCCTACCTGGAGGTGAAGAAGGGCGGCAAGTCGATGGATCAGCAGAAGTACAAGTACTACGCCGAGACCGGCCACATCGACGGCGCCTGGAAGTGCGTGAAGTACGGAGGCTGGACCACGAACCCGAGCGGCGACGTGGCGGCATCGGGCGGCCGCACTCTGTGGGGCAACTGCGCCGGCTGAACCACCCACGGAGGGCTGGGGGCTGGCATCCGTTCGCGGCGTGCAGCACGGCGGCACCCGCCGCGCGGCCGTCGCTTCCTCGGCGAACCGGTCGCGACCGCGCGATCGCCGGCCGCGTGCAGCACCTTGACCGCGACCCGGTTGCCGCCGGCGTCGTACACGACGCCCTGGCCGCCCGAACCCAGCCGTCCAGCGAGCCAGTAATCCCCGATGCGCTGGGGATCCCCCGCGCTCAGCGCCTCCACGGCGGGTTAGATGTCGTGCTTTTCGCGGAAGTTGTCACAAGAAGGGGGTCTGTCCCGTCCTCCTCTCGTAAGCACATGAGGAGGCTCAAATGACCCAGCGGATCAACGTCGCCAAGAACGTCCCGGAGGCGTACCACCACTTCATCGCCGTGGAGAAGCTGCTCCACGGCAGCGAGCTGCCGACCACCACCATCGAGCTCGTCAAGCTGCGCGCCAGCCAGATCAACGGCTGCGGCTACTGCGTGGACATGCACAGCCGCGACATGAAGAAGGCCGGTGAGAGCGACGAGCGGCTCTGGTCGGTGGTCACCTGGCGGGAGGCCACTGTGTTCACCCCGGCCGAGCGGGCCGCGCTGGCGCTGACGGAGGAGGCGACCAGGCTGGCCGACCGCGCGGCGGTGCCGGACGAGGTGTGGGAGGAGGCCGCACAGCACTACAGCGAGAAGCAGCTGGGGCTGCTCATCGTGGCCCTCGCGATGATCAACGCCTGGAACCGGATCGGGGTCACGGCCCGGCTCACCCCGGGAACCTGACCATTCGTGGAAATGCGTTGAGTGATCAGGCCGTAGCCGGTTAGGTTGGCGCGCATAGCGGGCGGCAAACGCCCGCCATGCCGCCGCCAAGTGGCGGCGGCGCCAGTTGTGAGCCGGCTTCGGGAGGGGGAGACCATGAGACGCGTCAGGGTCACGAAGACGGCGGCCAAGCGGCGCACGCGGCTGACCATGGAGCTGGACCTGCGGACACCGGCGGGTCGCACCCTTCCCTACTGACTTGTTCCTTACACCGAATTTATCGTGGGTTCTGTAGATAACAGAGGTAACAAAGTCATCACGGGGGGCTCACGATGAAGAGGCTTGTGGCGGTGCCGCCACGCATCGCCAGGCACAAGGTCCGCGACATTCGTTCCGCCGACCGCCGCAGGCTGCCCGCCGACCCCAAGGTGATCGACCTGCGCGCCTACACCGGCCGCAACGTCATCCTCTTTCCCGGCGGCCCCAGCCCCGCCGCCTGACGCTCCCGCCGCCCGGTTCCTTGACCGGGCGGCGGGCTTTCGCGGTCAGCCGTACAAGCGCTTGGTGTAAACCTCGCCGTAGTACGTCTCCAGCTCTTCGACGGTCTCCTCGACCGCTTGCACGTCCTTGACGAGCTTGGCATGCGAGGGCAGGACCTCGGGGGTCCAGGAGTCCGGCTTCCAGAGCGAGGAGCGCAGGAACGCCTTGGCGCAGTGGAAGAAGATCTGCTCGATCTCCACCACGAGCGCGAGGTGCGGGCGGTGGCCCTTGACGATCATCTCGTCGAAGAACGGGGCCTCGCGGACGAGCCTGGCCCGGCCGTTGACGCGCAGGGTCTCGCTGCGGCCGGGGATAAGGAAGATCAACCCCACATGCGGATTTTTGAGGATATTCAGGAATCCGTCCGCTCTGCGGTTGCCCGGGCGGTCCGGGATGGCGATCGTCGTGTCGTCGATGACGTGGACGAACCCGGCGGGGTCGCCCTTGGGCGAGACGTCGCAGTTTCCGGCGTCGTCGGACGTGGCGATCAGGCAGAACGGGGAGGCCGCCAGCCACTGCCGGTCGCGCTCGTGCAGCCGTACGCGCTCCTTGGTCACCGCCCTCGGCATGACCTCGCCGAGCAGCTCACGCAGCTCCGCCTCGGACCCGATCTCCGTCCAGCTCATCTGCTCTCCCTTCGGGGTTTCCCCCATTTTGTCAGGGCCCGTGACTCGGAATCCGTGACATTTCGCACAGCGAGACTCCCCCGCCCACCACGCGAGACGGCGTTACCAGCGGCGGGCGTGGGACATCGCGGCCAGGTACGTGTCGCGTTCCGCCGCGAACCGGGCCGGGTCCATGCCCTGGCGTTCGGCACGCAGGTGCAGCATGGTCAGCTCGGTCGCCGCATGCTGGTAGTCGCTCATGGCCCGGCCGAGTCCCACTCCCCTGGCCCACTTGCGGGCCGCCTTGCGCGCCGGCAGGGTGCTCAGCATGCGGACGTCGGCCGGGGTGACCAGCCCGGTCTGCTCGTAGCCGGGCAGGTAGACGCCCATCTTGGCGACGAGCTGGCGGCGCTCGACGACGGTCACGACGATCAGGAGCACGAGCGCCGCCATGATCACGAGGTACGCGGCGCCCAGCCAGGCCAGCGAGCCCGTGGTGGCGGCGCCGTTCCAGAGGCCGTGCAGGAAGACCGCGCCCAGGTAGCCGAGCAGGATGGCGGCGAGCCTGGCCGGCGTGCGCCGGGTGAGCGCGTACGCGACACCGAGGCCGATCAAGGACGTGTAGATGGGGTGGCCGAGCGGGTCGATGAGCCCTCGCATCACGAACAGCTGGACCGCCCCGCCGGCGCCGTCCGTGTCGTACGCGAGCAGGTAGTAGCCGACGTTCTCCACGGCTGCGAAGCCCAGGCCGGCCATGGACGCGTACACGATGCCGTCGGTGAGCCCGTCGATCTCCTGCCGCCTGCGCAGGAGCAGCAGCAGCGCCGAGGCCTTGAGCGCCTCCTCGATCACGGGGGCCAGCAGCACCTTGCCCACATCGTCGACGACCGCAGCGCCGAGCCCGGCTCTGGTGAACAGCGCCTGCCCCGCCATGGTCAGCGCGACGCCCAGCACGATCGCCACTCCCGCGCCCCACGCGAACGCGAACCCCAGGTGCAGCTTGGGCTCGGGCTCCAGCCGGTCGAGCGAGAGCACGGCCGCCAGCAGCACCGGCAGCGGCGCCACGGCCAGCAGCGCCGACAGGGCGAACCCGGCGGGCCCGCCCGACAGCAGCATGAGGGCCAGCACGATCAGCGCCAGGGCACTGGAGACCACCAGGCCGATCAGAAGTGCCACGCTGGGACGCTGCGCTGTCATCGTGATGCCTCTCTTCTCCGCCGGTGCGACCACTATGCGCGTCGCCGATCTACGGGTGCTTAACGGTCACTTGATTCCCGGAAATACGGATCCGCCACGACGGGCTCGCCGGCGGCGTACGTGTACACCTCCCGGCCGGAGACGAACACGCGCAGCGCCCGGCTCATGACGTCCAGCGGGTCCCCCGACCAGATCACCACGTCGGCGTCGAGCCCAGGCCTCAGCGCGCCCACCCGGTCGTCGATGCCCATGATCCGGGCCGGGTTCAGCGTGATCGAGCGCAGCGCCTCGGCCGGGTCCAGGCCCTCCTTGACCGCCAGCGTGGCCTGGTGGACGAGGAAGTGGATCGGCACGACGGGATGGTCGGTGGTGATGGCCAGCGCCACCCCGGCCCGGGCGAGGATGCCCGGGTTGCGCAGCGAGCGCTGCCGCAGCTCGACCTTGGAACGGGCGGTGAAGAGCGGGCCGATGATGACGGGGACGTTCCTGGCGGCCAGGGTGTCGGCCAGCAGGTGGCCCTCGGTGCCATGGTTGATGATCAGGCGGTACCCGAACTCGTCGGCCAGCCTGAGCGCGGTGGCGATGTCGTCTGCCCGGTGCGTGTGCTGGCACCACGGCAGCTCGCCGTCCAGCACGCGGGCCAGGATCTCCAGCGTGCCGTCGCGGTCGAACGGCTTGCTCTCTGCCGCGGCCGCCGCCCGCCTGGCCTGGTAGTCCTGTGCCTTCATGAACGCGTCCCGGATCACCGCGGCCACGCCCTGCCGGGTGGAGGGCAGCTTCTTCTGGTCGCCGTACACGCGCTTGGGGTTCTCACCGAGCGCGCTCTTGACGCTCGCCGGCTCCTTGATCAACATCTCGTCCACGGTCCTGCCCCAGCACTTGACCGCGACCGTCTGCCCGCCGATCGGGTTGCCGGAGCCGGGCTTGATCACGGCGGTCGTGACGCCGCCCGACAGCGCGTCGGCGAAGGCCAGGTCGGCGGGGTTGATGGCGTCGAGCGCGCGCAGGCGGGCGCCGTTCGGGTCGGTCATCTCGTTGGTGTCCTGGCCGGCCCAGCCCTCGGCCTCCTCGTGCACCCCGAGGTGGCCGTGGGCCTCGACGAAGCCGGGCAGCACCCAGCCGCCCGCCGCGTCCACGACGGGGATCCCCTCGGGCACGGCCACGTCCCGGCCAACCGCGACGATCTTCCCGTTCTTTACGAGCACAGTGCCGCCGTCGACGGGGTCGCCGTCAATCGGCACGACATATCCACTGGTAATGGCAAAATTCATGGCTTGTAACTTATCGGGCGGCGAGTAGCAGCCTCAGGTGGCACAGCCTCGTCGAGGCCCCGCACAGCTGGGGATAGGCTGACATATCCGCATCTGCACGGGTTGCGCAGGGAGTACGGCGAATGTCGCAGGAGTACGGGCCAGGCACGGGCCCGGCCCCCCGGTCGCTCAGCGACGAGGAGCTCTCCGGCCTGCTGTCCGGCCAGCGGTTCGGCTCGCTGGCCACGAACAAGGGCAGCGGGGACCCTCACCTGTCCACCGTCATCTACACGTGGGACCCGAACCAGCGCGTGGCACGCATCTCGACCATCGCCGACCGGCTCAAGGTCCGCCAACTCCACAAGGACCCGCGCTGCGCCCTCTACGTGGCCAGCGACGACTTCTGGTCGTACGCCGTGGCCGAGGGCGAGGCGGAGCTGTCGCCGGTCAGCGCGGAGCCGGGCGACGAGGTGGGTATGGAACTGCTCGCCATGCAGGAGGGCATCGAGGATCCGTACGCCTTCCTGCGCCAGATGGTCGAGGACCGGCGGATGGTGATCAGGATCCGGGCGTCGCGGCTGTACGGGACGGCTCTGTCCGTGCCTTCCTGATGGCGCGGTGCCTGTTGTAGGCCACCGACGCGATCACGACCAGGACGAGCGCCAGGTCGATGCCCGCCGACCAGCTCATGGCGTGGACGTGGTCGCCGCCCTCGGCGGCCGCGCTGCGCAGGGCGGTGGCCGGCGAGCCGCCGTTCAGCCAGGCCGTGCTGGGGCGGCTGGTCCAGCAGGCCGTACGCGCGCGCGGGCCCAGGCCTCAAGGCGACACCGGAGGTCCCCGAGCTGAGCCCGCGCGAGCGGGACGTGCTGGCCATGGTGGGCGCCGGGCTGTCGAACCGGGAGATCGCCGAGCGCCTGTACCTGGGGGTTTCGACGGTCAAGACGTACGTGACGAGCCTGATGCGCAAGACCGGCGCGCCGAACCGGATCCGGCTGGCCGTGCTCGCCGCTCAGTCGTCAGAAGCGTCGTCAGGAGCTCAGTAGGTCGTCCAGGACGTCGGGTCTGTTGGTGATGATCCCGTCCACCTTGTAGGCCAGCATCCGGCGCATGCTGTCCGGATCGTCCACCGTCCAGGCCAGCACCTGCATGCCGAGTGCGTGCACGCGCCGTACGTACGAGGAGGTCAGCGAGGTGTACGGCGGGTTGATCTGGTCGGCGAACTTGGCCAGCCCCGGCAGCTCGGCCGTGGACGGCGTGCCGAGCAGCCCGATCGGCACGTCGGGCAGCAGCCGGTGGAAGGTCCGCATCGACTGCCAGCTGAAGGACTGCACCACCAGCCGCCCGGGCGCGAGCCAGCCTGAATGGCGGCGCAGCTCGGCGGCGACGCGGGCCTCGATGCCCGGGTAGAGCTCCGGCTTCTTGATCTCCAGCAGCACGCCCATGCCCGACCCGCTCATCTCGCGCAGCGTCTCGCCGAGCGTGGGCACCTTCTCGTCCTCGTACTTCCCGGAGAACCACGAGCCCGCGTCGAGCTGGCGGATCTGGTCGAGCGTCAGGTCGCCGACCCGCCACGGAGCCAGGTCGGGGAAGACCCGCTCGGCGTCGGTGGTGCGGGTCAGGGTCGTGTCGTGCATCAGGACCAGCTGGTGGTCCTTGGTCTCCTGGACGTCGAGCTCGAACATGTCGGCCCGCTGCTTGTCCGCCAGCTCGAAGGCGGCGATGGTGTTCTCGGGAGCGTACGCGGACGCGCCGCGGTGGGCGACGTTGGTGGCGGCGGTGGCCGCCTGGGCGGGGGTCGTCAGGACGGTGGTCGAGATCGCGAGGATGACGGCGAGTCGCCTGAACATGGGTCTCCTCGGGTGTGGAGAAATATACGACTCGACGATGACGAGATCTCATGACCGCCAGTTGAGGGCAGAGTAGCCGAGCGGTGCCCGCGCGGTGAGCATTCGACACGCGGGACGCGAAAAGGCCGTGGCGGCGAGCCGGTTGGGCTCGCCGCCACGGCCGGGGCGGGATCAGGCGACGAGCTGCTTGTCAGCCTTCCGCTGGATCAGATCCTTGTCAGTGATGATCACCGCGTCGGGGAGCGCGTCGGGCAGGTCGTCCTCCAGGTAGCGGACCGGCCGGTAGCGGAAGGCCGCCAGGCCGATCAGCACGGTCACCGCGCCCGCGACGATGGTGAGCAGGGCGATCCCCCGGCCCTGCGCGGAGCCGGCGATGGGGTTGAAGACGTGCTCGACCAGCGGTCCGGCCAGCAGGAACCCGACCGGGACCATGGCCCAGCTGAGCATCAGGTTGGTGGCGATGACCCGGCCCTGCAGGTCCAGTCCGACCTTCTGCTGCACGATCGAGAACCAGTGTGCGTTCAGGAGCGCGGTGAGCAGCCCGACGAAGAACAGCCCGATCGCGGGCAGCGCCGGGTGAGGCGCGATCCCGATGACGGCGAAGGCGACGCCCAGTGCCATGAAGCAGCCGAGGATGCCGTGGGTGCGGCGCGCCAGGCCGCCGGTCACCGTCATGATCACGCTGCCCACCAGGAGCCCGACCCCGGTCATCGAGAGCGCCACGCCCAGGCCGCCGGTGTCGGTGAGGCTGAGCAGCAGCGGCGTGGCCAGCACCTCGACCATGGCGAACGGGAAGTTCAGGAACGAGGTGAACAGGATGATCGCCAGGAGCCCGTGCCTGCGGCTGATGTAGCGCCAGCCGCCTGTCACCTCCTGCCAGAAGGGTTCCTCCCGCTTCTTGAAGAGCGTGTCAGGGAAGCGGACCGCCAAGGTCACGGTGACGGCGAAGGCGAAGGTCGACAGGTCGATCACGATGATGCCGTTCAGCCCGACGGCGGCCACGAGCGCGCCGCCGAGCAGCGGCGCCAGCACCGTCCCCGCTGCCTCGCCCAGTTGGGCCAGCCCGTTGGCTCTGCCGTAATAGCGTTTGGGCACCAGCTGGGCGACGGCCGCCATGTAGGCGGGCGTGTGGAAGGCCGTCGACACCGCGCCTATGGCGACGATGACGTAGACGTGCCAGAGCTGGAGCCCGCCCGTCCAGAGCAGGGCGGCCAGTGAGGCAGAGGCGACGCCTGCCGCCGAGTCCGCGGTGATCATGATGAGCCTGCGGTTCCAGCGGTCCGCCACGGCTCCGGCGATCGGCGCCAGCACGACGGCGGGCAGCAGCGCCATGACCGACACGATGGCGAACATCGAGATCGACTGTGTCTGCTGGTAGACCCACAGGCCCAGGCCGAACGTGGTCAGCCCGGTGCCGATCAGCGACACCAGCTGGCCGAAGGCCACCAGGAAGAACGTCTTCAGGCTGGCCTGCTGGTAGCGCGGCGGCTGGGGCGCCGGGGCACGGTCGCCGCCGGTGCCGTCACCGGCATCGTCACTGGCATCGTCGTCACTGGCATCGTCACCGGCGAGGATCTCGGCCAGCTCGGGCGCCTGATGCTTCTGGAAGTAGTGCCCGGCCTTGGGGATGACCTCCAGCGACACCGAGTCGGAGAAGGACTCCCACTCGCGGAAGCGCTCCTCGTGCAGCTCGGTGGCGCGGTCGTTCTCGCCGACCACGCACACCAGCGGTGCCGACAGCTTCTTGATGGGCGCCTGGTAGAGGTCGGTGTAGTAGTCCTCACCCTCCTGCGTGTCGTGCAGGAAGACGCCCATGATGAAGTCGCGCTCGCGGCGGTCCAGGTCCTCGGTGAAGAAGCCCATGGCCCGCAGGAACTCCAGAGCCTGCCGCTTGGAGGTCCACCGCTCCATCGGGAAGACCCTGCGGAACCAGGCGAAGGCCTTGCCCGGCAGGCGGGGCGCCGGGAAGTGCCCGCCGATGACCACCTTGACCAGGTCGACGCCCTCCTCCTCCAGCCTGCGCGCCAGCTCGACCGTGAGCGCGCCGCCCATGCAGTGGCCGTAGAGCGCGAGAGGACCGTCGGCCTTCTCCTTGATCTCCTTGACGCAGCCCTCGACGAGCTCGTGGAAGGGCAGCACGGGCTCGCCGGGGTTGCCGGTGTCGTGGCCCGGCGGCTCCAACGCGAGCATGGTGATGTGCTCGGGCAGGGCCGCGGCCAGCGGCTGGTAGGTGATCGCGCCGCCGCCCGCGAACGGCACGCAGACCAGGGTCAGCGAGGCCGCGGAGCGCGGAGGCGTCAGCTCATGCAGTAGGCCGATATTTCCGGATGATCCGTCGAGTGCGGCGAATGCTCGGATTGTGGGGTTCTTGAAGAGGTCCAGCACGGTCGCCTGGATCCCCGAGTCCCGCACGGCACGCACGGCCTTGAAGGAGTCGCCGCCCAGCGCGAAGAAGTCGTCGTCGATGCCGACCCCCGTCATGCCCAGGATCGCCGACCAGAGCTCGACCAGCTTGGCCTCGGCCGGCGTCCGCGGTGCCGTGCCCTCGGCGCGCACCTCGCTCACCGGCTCGGGCAGCGCCTTGCGGTCCACCTTGCCGTTGGGAGTGAGCGGCAGCGCGTCCAGCAGCACGAACGCCGAGGGGATCATGTAGTCGGGCAGCTTGCGCCGCAGGTACTCGCGCCAGTCCTGATCGGATTCGGCGACGAGGTAGGCCGCGATGCTCTTGTCCTCGTCCGAGCCGCGTACCACCACGGCCGCCTCGCGGATCGCGGGATGCGCCAGCAGGAGCGACTCGATCTCGCCCAGCTCGATCCGGTAGCCGCGGACCTTCACCTGCCCGTCGGCCCGGCCGAGGAACTCGATCGAGCCGTCGCTCCGGCGGCGGGCCAGGTCACCGGTCCGGTACAGCCTGCTGCCGTCCCGCCAGGTGACGAAGCGCTCCGCCGTCAGCTCGGGCTGGTGGAGGTAGTCGCGGGCCAGTCCCTCGCCGCCGATGTAGAGCTCGCCGACCACGCCGGCGGGGACCAGCTGCATCGCGGCGTCGAGCAGGTGGATGCGGGTGTTGGCGATCGGGTGGCCGATCGTGATCGGCCCCTCGGTGACCCGGGTGAGGGTGGACCAGATGGTGGTCTCGGTCGGCCCGTACATGTTCCACAGCTCGGACACCCGGCCGCGCAGGTCGCCGGCCAGGTCGGGAGGTAGCGCCTCGCCGCCGCAGAGCGCCTTCAGCTCCGGCTTGCCCGCCCATCCCGACGACAGCAGCAGCCGCCAGGTCGCCGGGGTGGCCTGCATGACGGTCGCGCCGTGCAGCAGGGCGGCCAGCCGTACCGGATCGTAGGCCGCCTCGCGGCTCGCGATCAGCACGCGGCCGCCGACCGTGAGCGGCAGGAACAGCTCGAGCACCGAGATGTCAAAGGCGAACGTGGTGACGGCCAGGAGCGTGTCCTGGCTGGTCAGGCCTGGCTCGCGGCTCATCGAGGTGAGGAAGTTCACCACCGAGGAGTGCTGGACGCGTACGCCCTTGGGCCGCCCGGTGGAGCCGGAGGTGTACAGGACGTAGCAGGGGTTCTCGCAAGTGACCTGCGCGGCCGTCCGTTCGGGGCTTTCCTCGGAGAAGCCGCTGTCGGCGAGGATGAGCTCGCCTTGGAAGCCGGAGTAGCGGCCGGCCAGCTCGCGCTCGGTGACCAGGACGCCGATCCCGGAGTGGTCCAGGATGTAGTCCTGGCGCTCCTGCGGGTACATCGGGTCGAGCGGCACGTACGCGCCGCCCGCCTTCAGCACGCCGAGCAGGATGACCAGCATCGTGGCCGACCGCTCCATCGCGACGCCCACCAGCGTCTCGGGCGCCACGCCCGCCGCCCGAAGGCGCCGGGCGACCCGGTTGGCCTGCTCGTCCAGCTCCCGGTACGTCAGCGAGTCGCCCTCGAAGGTGACGGCCACGGCGTCGGGGGTCCGGTCGGCCTGGGCTTCCACCAGCTCGTGGATGCACAGGTCAGGCACCTCGACGTCCTGACTGTCCAGCTGCTCGGCCAGCTCCTCACCGGTGAGGAGGGCCAGGTCGGACAGCGCGGTCTTGGGCGCCGCGACGATCGCGGAGAGCAGGGTCTCGTAGTGCCGGAGCAGACGCCGGGCGGTGCCGGCGTCGTAGAGCGCGGTGTTGTACTCCAACCTGCACGACAGCTCGTCGCCCTGCTCGTAGACGTAGAGCACCAGGTCCACCTGGGCGGTGCCGACCTCCACGGCCAGCTCCTGCACGGCCAGCCCGGCCATGCCCAGGTCGCTCTTCGGCAGGTTGAGCAGGTTGAACAGCACCTGGAAGAGCGGGTTGCGCGACAGGTCCCTGGGCGGGTTGAGCTCCTCCACCAGCCGTTCGAACGTCACGTCCTGGTGGGCGTACGCGCCCAGCGCGTACTCGCGCACCTGCGCCAGGAGCTCGGTGTACGGCAGGCCGCCGTCCATCGTGGCCCGCATGACCAGGGTGTTGATGAAGCAGCCCGCTATGCCTTCGAGCTCGGGGCGGGTCCGCCCCGCCACCGGGGAGCCGACGCAGATGTCCTCCTGGCCGCTGTAGCGGTACAGCAGCGTGTGGAGCGCGGCCAGCAGGGTCATGTAGAGCGTGGCGCCGCGCTCCTGGCTCAGCTTCCGCAGCCCCCCGGCCAGCTCCGCGGGGAGCACATGGGTGGCGACCGCCCCTTCGAAGGTCTGCATCGGCGGGCGGGGCCGGTCCGTGGGCAGGTCCAGGCTGTGCGGGATGCCGCGCAGCCGTTCCCTCCAGAAGCCGAGGTCGGCGCTCTGCTCCCGCTGCCAGACCGCGTAGTCGCGGTACCTGACCTGCGGCTCGGGGAGCGTCTCCCCGTTGTAGAGAGCGGCCAGCTCGGTCCTCAACAAGGTGATCGACCAGCCGTCCACGACGATGTGGTGGAAGCCGAGCGACAGCACGTGGTGGTCCGGAGCCAGCCGCAGCAGCCGGGCGCGGAACAGCGGGCCGTGCTCCAGGTCGAAGGGCTCGGCCGCGGCCTCGCTCAGCGCCCGCTCGGCGTCGTCGCAGTCCTCGACCGGCAGCGGCACCTCCCCCGCGGGCAGCACCACCTGCACCGGCTCGCCGTCCTGGGCGCGGAAGACGGTCCGCAGCGACTCGTGCCGCCGCACCAGCTCGCGCAGGGCGCCGTGCAGCCGCTCCACATCCAGCTCGCCCCGCAGGTCCAGCGCCGTGGCCACCACGTACGCGGCCGAGCCGTGCACCTGGTCGATGAACCACATGCGCCGCTGGATGAACGAGACGGGAGCCGGCCCGGGCTCCTCGACAACCGGGATCACCTCGCGGGCACCCGCCGGCATGACGGCCGGGACCACCTCGCGGGCACCCGCCGGCACGACGGCCGGGACCACCCCGTGTGCGCCTGCCGAGGCGACGAGCGCCCGCTGGCCGTCCAGCGTGGGGTGCTCGAAGACCGCCTCGATGGGCAGGCCGAGGCGGGAGGCGAGCTGGGTGGCCACGAGGGAGTCGCCGCCCAGGTCGAAGAAGTCGTCCTGCGGGCCGGTGGGCACGAGGCCGAGCACGTCCCGCCAGGCGGCGGCGACCGTGTCGAGCTCCTGGACCGCCTGCGCCTCCGCCACCGGCGCCGCCGCCGTCAGAGGCGTCGGCGGCGCCGCGATCTCGAAGCGCCGGGTGCGCGGCTCGACCCAGTAGCGCCGCCGCTCGAACGGATACGTGGGCAGCGGCACCCGCCTACCCGGCGGGCCAAACGCCGTCCAGTCGACGGCGGCGCCGCTCACCCACAGCCGCCCGATGCTCTCCAGCAGGGCGGCCTGTCCGCTGTCCGGCTCGGCGAGCGGGGTGACCGTGGTCTGGCCTCCCTGGCGGCGCACCAGAGTGGCCAGCGTGCGGCCCGGCCCGGTCTCCACCACCGCGGCGCCGGCCGCCACCAAGGCGCCGGCGCAGTCGGCGAACCGCACGGTTTCCCGCAGGTGGCGCACCCAGTAGGCGGGGTCCCTGGTCTCGGCGCCGGACACCCAGCCGCCCGTGACGTTGGAGAGGTACGGCAGGCCGGGGGTGCCGAGCTCCACTGAGGCGACCTCGACGGCGAAGGCGTCGAGCACCGGGTCCAGCATGGCGGAGTGGAAGGCGTGGGAGGTGCGCAACGCGCGGCCGGCGACGCCCTGCCGTACCAGCCGCTGCTCCAGCTCGGCGATGGCCTGTTCCGGGCCGGCCAGCACGCACAGCTCGGAGGTGTTGACCGCCGCCAGTGAGACGTCCTCGCCGAGCAGGTCACCCACCTCGGACTCGGGCAGCGGCACGGCCAGCATCGAGCCGGCGGGCAGGCTCTGCACCAGGCGGCCGCGCGCGGCGACCAGGCGCAGGGCATCCTCCAGCGTGAAGACGCCGGCCAGGCAGGCGGCGACGTACTCGCCGATGCTGTGCCCGGCCATCATCGCCGGCCGGACCCCGCGCTCGATCAGCGTGCGGGCGAGCGCGTACTCGGTGACGAAGAGCGCGGGCTGGGTGAGCCAGGTCTGGTCGAGGTCGCCGGCCTCGCCGTAGAGGGCCTGGCGCAGGTCGAGGCCGAGGTGCGGCTGGAGGATGCCGGAGCAGGCGTCGACGACCTCGCGGAAGACGTTCTCCGAGCGGTACAGGCCCGCGCCCATCCCCCTGCGTTGCGCGCCCTGGCCGGGGAAGACGAAGGCGATCTCGCGCGGGTGGGATTCGCCGGTGATGAGCTGGGCGTCCAGTGCCGACCGGTGGTCCTCGGCGACCAGGATGCCGCGGTGCCGCAGCTGGCGGCGGCCGTGCCGGAGGGTGGCGGCGACGTCGCCCAGGTCCGTGTCCGGATGCGCGCGCAGGTGGGCGCCGAGCCGGGTGGCCGCTTCCGCCAGCGCCGAGTCACTGGCGGCCGACAGGACGAGCAGGTGCGGGCCGGTCGCCGGTGCGGCGGGGGGCTGCGCGGGCGCTTCCTCCAGCACGACGTGGGCGTTGGTGCCGCCCATCCCGAAGGCGCTGACGCCCGCCCGGCGCGGTCCCTGCCCTTGCGGCCACTCCGCGCTGGCGGTGCGCACGTAGAACGGGCCGAACTCCATGCGCGGGTTGGGCGTCTCGAAGTTGACCGTGGGCGGCAGCGTGCGGTGCTTGAGTGCCATCACGGTCTTGATCAGCCCGGCCATCCCGGCGGCGGCGTCCGCGTGGCCGATGTTGGACTTGACCGAGCCGAGCGCGATCCGCCGGTCCCCGGTGAAGACCTGGGAGAGCGCCGCGACCTCGATGGGATCGCCGAGCGCGGTGCCCGTGCCGTGCGCCTCGATGTAGCCGATGGTGCCGGGGTCGACGCCGGCCGCGGCCAGCGCCGCGGTGATGACCTCGGCCTGGCCGTCCACGGCAGGCGCGGCGTAGCCGACCTTCCTGGTGCCGTCGTTGTTGACCGCGGAGCCGCGTACGACGGCGTGGATGGGGTCGCCCGCGGCGAGGGCGTCCTCCAGTCGCTTGAGCACGACGACGCCCACGCCGCTGGCCCCGATCGTGCCCTGGGCCTCGGCGTCGAAGGGACGGCAGTGGCCGTCCGGCGAGCCGATGCCGCCGCTCTGGTAGACGTAGCCGCGGCGGGTCCAGGCGTTGACCCGTACCGCCCCGGCCAGCGCGATGTCGCAGTCGCCCGCGATCAGGCTCTGCCTGGCCAGGTGCAGCGCGACCAGCGAGGTGGAGCAGGCGCTGTTGACGCTGACGCTCGGCCCGCGCAGGTCGAGCTTGTACGAGGTCCGGGTGGGCAGCGAGTCCTTGTCGTTGCCGAGCATGACCTGGTACTCGCCCACCGCCTTGAGCACGTCGGGCGCGGCCAGCAGGTTCTCGATGAAATAACTGCTCATCGCCGAGCCGGCGAAGACGCCGATCTGCCCCGGGTGGCGGGCGGGGTCGCAGCCCGCGTCCTCCAGCGCCTCCCAGGCGGTCTCCAGGAACAGCCGCTGCTGCGGGTCGAGGATCTCGGCCTCGCGCGGGGTGAACTCGAACAGCGTGGCGTCGAACAGGTCGATGCCCTCCAGCACCGTCCCCGACCTGACGTACGCGGGATCCGCCAGCCGGTCGGGGTCCTCACCGTCGGCGAGCAGCTCCTCGTCGGTGAAGTCCTGTACGGCTTCCACGCCGTCGCGGATCGCCGCCCAGAACTCCTCGGGCCCCGTGGCGCCGGGGAAGCGGCAGGCCATGCCGACGATGGCGAGCGCGCCGCCGGCGGGCGCGGTGGTCACGACCGCCTCCGGCGCCGGCCCGTCAGGGCTCAGGTACGCCGTCAGCGAGGCGATCGTCGGGTACCTGAACAGGTCGGTGACCGTCAGGCTGAAGCGCTTGCGCAGCCGCTCGTGCACCTGCAGGACCAGCAGCGAGTGGCCGCCCACCTCGAAGAAGTTGCTGTCGGGGCCGAAGGCGTCGCTGCCCAGCGCCTCGCGCCAGGCCTGGGTGATGAGCCGGGAGATCTCGCGGCGCGGCAGTTGCCTGGGCGCCTCGTCGCCGCCCATCGCCGCGGCGAGAACCTGCTGGAGGTCGGCCACCAGGCCGCGGATCGTGCCCGCCCGGAACAGGTCCGTGTTGTACTCCACGAGCCCGTCCAGAGTCTCGCGGACCCCCACGGTCAGGTCGAACTTGGCCGTGCGCTCGGGGATCTCCACGGGGGTGACCGTCAGCCCGGCCAGCTCCAACGTCGCCGTGGCCTCGGGCAGCATGTTGAACATCGTCTGGAACACCGGGCTGCGGTCCAGGTGGCGCTCCGGGTTGAGCTCCTCCACCAGCCGCTCGAAGGGCATTCCCTGGTGGTCGTGGGCGTCGAGCACCGCCTCCTTGACCCGCTCGACCACCTCGGGGAACGACGGCTCGCCCGACAGGTCGGCGCGGATGGCCAGGGTGTTGGTGAAGAACCCGATCAGGCCCTCGTACTCGATCCTGTCCCGGTTGGCGATGGGCGTGCCCACCACCAGGTCCAGCCGGCCGGAGCGCCGGGACAGCACCACCAGGTAGGCCGCGAACAGCACCATGTACGGCGTGGCGCCCAGGCTCCGGCAGTACGCCTTGAACTCCTCGCGCGGCAGGTCGAGGGAGAACGGCAGCTCGGCGCCCGCGTACGTCTGGACGTCCGGCCGGGGCAGGTCCGTAGGCAGCTCGGTGACCGGCGGCGCGTCCGCCAGCGCCCCGCGCCAGTAGTCCAGTTCCCGGCTGTAGTCCTCCTCCCGCTGCCAGATCGCGTAGTCGGGGTACTGCCGGGACAACGCCGGCAGTTCCCGGCCGTCGTAGAGCGCGCCGAGCTCCCGGCGCAGCACGTCCAGCGACCAGGCGTCGGCGACGATGTGGTGGAGCGTGAGATGCAGGACGTGCCGCTCGGCGCCTTCGCGCACCAGGTGCGCGCGGATGAGCGGGCCGGTGGTCAGGTCCATCGGCGTGCCGTCCGGGGCGTCCGCCAGGTCGATCGTGAGCGAGTCGGCCACGATCTGGTAAGGGCCGTCCTCGTCCATGGCGAACGTGGTGCGCAGGCTCTCGTGCCTGGCCACCAGGGCGTTCAGCGCGCGGTGCAGCGCTTCGCGGTCGAGCGCGCCCTCGATGCGGAAGGCGAGCGGAATCAGGTAGTGCGCGGCGCCCGGCGCCATCTTGTCCAGATACCAGGCGCGAACCTGGGTGAAGGACATCGGCAGCCGGTCGGGCCTCGTCCGCCCGGCCCGCTGCTGCTTCTTCTTCCGTAACGCGTCCAGGAGCTGGCGCTGCTGGGCTGACAGGCTCATGAATCACCTTCCATCGACCGCAGCAGAGCCTCGGTCTCTTCCTCTGAATACGCGGCGACCATGAGATAGAGCTCGGCGGCCGCCTCCACGTCCGGTGACGTGAGCTGCGCGCCGAGCTCGGCGACGGTCGGGTTCGCGAAGATCGTGCGCAGCGGCACCTGCACCTCGAGCGCCTCGCGCAGCCGGGAGGCGATCTGGGTCGCGTTGAGCGAGTGACCGCCCAGGTCGAAGAGGTTGTCGTGCCGTCCGACCGCCCCGCCAAGCACCTCCTGCCAGATGGCGGCGATGACCTGCTCCACCGGGGTGGCCGCAGGCGTGACGGTCCGCACGCTCTTGCCGGGGTCGGGCAGGGCGTTCCTGTCCACCTTGCCCGAGGGGTTCACCGGCAAGGAGTCCAGCGTGACGAACGTGCTCGGCACCATGTACTCGGGCAGCCGCTCGGCCAGGTAGGCACGCAGCTCGGGGGTGCCGTCGGCGACGACGTAACCCACCAGCCCGCCCTCCCGGGCCATGACGAACGCCTCGCGCACGGCGGGGTGCCCGGTCAGCACCGCGGCGATCTCTCCGGGCTCGACCCGGTAACCGCGGATCTTGACCTGGTCGTCCGCGCGGCCCAGGAACTCGATCTCCCCCGCCTCGTTGCGGCGGGCCAGATCCCCGGTCCGGTAGAGCCTGCGCCCGTCCCGCCAGGTGACGAAACGTTCCCGCGTCAGCTCGGGCTGGCCGTAGTAGCCCCTGGCCAGGCAGGCGCCGCCGAGGTGCAGCTCGCCGGGTACGCCGTCGGGCGCCTCGTGGCCCAGGCGGTTCAGGATCAGCGCCTGGATGCCCGTGACCGGCATGCCGATGGGCGGCAACCGCGGCCAGTCCGCCGGAGGGCCGGTGAGCGTGTGGGCGATGTCGATGATCGCGCCCTCGGTCGGGCCGTACTGGTTGTGGAGCGTCATCCACGGCCTGATGAACCGCTCGAGCTGCGGGGTCACCTGGAGCTGCTCCCCCGCGGTGATCACCTCGCGCAGCGTGGCGGGCGGCTCGATCCCGGCGCCGGCCAGCGACTGCAGCGCCACGAACGGCAGGAAGATCCGTTCCACCCGGTTCCGGGCGATGTGGTCGCACAGGGCAGCCGGGTCGCGCCGCACCTCGTCGCTGACCATGACCAGCGTCCCGCCGTACGCCCAGGTGCTGAAGATCTCCTGCACCGAGACGTCGAAGCCGAGCGCGGTGAACTGCAGGCTCCGGTACGCGCCGCTGTGCCAGGCCATGAGGTTGGCGACCGGGCGGTGCGGCATCGCCACGCCCTTCGGCTGGCCGGTCGAGCCCGAGGTGAACAGGATGTAGGCCAGGTTGTCGGGCGTGACGCCGCTGTCCGGCCGGTGTTCCGGCTGGCCGTCGAGCTCGCTGTCGACGTGGACGGGCCGCTCGTGCGGCAGGCCGCCGGCCAGCGCCCGGTGCGTCACCAGGACCGGCGTGTCGACCCGGCCGAGCACCTGGGTGAGGCGTCCCTCCGGGTAGGAGGGGTCGAGCGGCACGTACGCGCCGCCCGACTTCAGGATCCCCAGCAGCGCCACGGGCAGGTCGAGCGAGCGCCGTACGTGCAGGGCGACCGGCACCTCGGGGCCCACCCCCCGCCCGCGCAGCAGATGAGCCAGCCTGTTGGCCCGCCGGTCGAGCTCGGCGTAGGTCAGGGTGGCGCCGTCGAACTCGACGGCGACCGCGTCGGGCGTCCTGTCAGCCTGCTGTTCGAAGAGCCGGTGCAGGCACTGGTCGGGACCGTGGCCCGGGGGCTCGTGCTCCCGGGCGAGCAGGGCGGAGATCGGCGCCGCCGGGTCGGCCGCGACCTGCTCCAGGACGCGCACGTAGTGCCCCAGCAGGCGCTCCGCGGTGGCGCGCTCGAACAGGTCGGTGGCGAACTCCAGGCTCATCTCCTGCCCTTCGGCGTAGAGCACCAGGTCGGCCTTGGCGCCGCCGTTCTCCACCTCCTCGAGCATCCGGAAGGTCACCCCGTCGCCCCGCTTGGCGCCCGGCGGCTCCTGCATCGCGAACATCACGTCGAAGGGCGGCCGGCCGTCGGGACAGAGCTCCCGCACGATCTCCTCGAGCGGCACGTCCGTGGGCGTGGCCAGGACCGTCGCCCGCACGTGTGACAGCAGGCGCTCGAAGGAGGGGTCGCCCGCCAGGCCGGTCCTGATCGGCAGCGTCTCCACGAAAAAGCCGATCGCGGAGTCCGCGCCCGGCGCCTCCCTGCCGGAGAACGGCACGCCCGTCACGATGTCGTCCTGGCCGCTGTAGCGGTGCAGCAGTGCCTGGAAGGCCGCGAACAGCACCATGAACGGGCTGGCCTGAGCGCGCCTGCCCAGCGACTCCAGCTCGGCGAGCAGCCCGTCCGGCAGCGTGGCCCGGACCCGGGCGCCGCGCCGCAGCGGCTCCGCCGATCCCGGGCGGTCGGCGGGCAGCCCCAGCCGCTCAGGCGCCGGCTCCAGGGCCTGCCTCCAGTACGGCAGGCCGTCAAGCCCCCGCCTGCGCACGTACGGTCCGTCCGCCGGGGGCAGCTTCTCGCCCGCGTAGAGCCGAGCCAGCTCGTCCAGGAAGACCCCGGCCGACCAGCCGTCGAAGGCGATGTGGTGGACGTTCACCAGCAGCCGGTGCCTGTCGTCGGCGAGCCGGAGCAGCAGCGCCCGCAGCACGGGACCGTTCCGCAGGTCGAAGGGGTCACGGGCGGCGTGCTTGGCCAGCGCCTCCGCGCCACGCGGGGTGGCGTCCATGACCTTCAGCTGTACGGGCTGCGCGGGCATGACCACGGGCACCGGCTCGCCGTCGTGCTCTTCGTAGCGGGTACGCAGGGGCGGATGCCTGCGTACGATCTCGTTGATCGCGTTCTCCAGACGCCCGGCGTCGAGGGGGCCGTCCAGGGCGAACAGGATGGGCACGTTGTACTGCGCGCCCGGCGCCATCTGCTCGATGAACCAGAGCCGGCGCTGTGCGGGCGTGAGGAGGCTCTCGACCGAGGTCTCCGCCGCCGCCACCGCGGGTAGGGCGTCGATCGCGCGGGCGAGCGCGGCAAGCGTGGAATGCTCGAAGAGCATCCGGGGCTCAACCGGCTTGTCCAGACTTTCCCAAGCACGGCTGGCGATGCGCATCGCCAGCAGCGACTGCCCGCCCAGTGCCAGGAAGTCGTCGTCGGCGCCGATCGGCCCGGCGTCGAGGACGTCCTGCCAGATCTCGGCGAGCAGTTTCTCGGTCGGGGTGCCGGGCGGCGTGATCGAGCGGGGCGCGCGGACCGAGTCGGGCAGCGCGGAACGGTCCAGCTTGCCGTTGCCGGTCAGCGGGAGCTCGTCCAGGAAAGCCCAGGCGGTGGGGATCATGTAGTCGGGCAGGAACCGGCGAAGGTGGGCGCGTACCTCCTGCTCGGTCGCCGTGCCCACGAGGTAGGCGACCAGCTCGTGGCCGCGCACGGCGGTGGTGGCGGCCCGGACCCGCGGGTGACGGCCGAGCACGGTCTCGATCTCGCCGAGCTCCACCCGGTTGCCGCGGATCTTGACCTGGTCGTCCTCGCGGCCGAGAAACTCGATCTGGCCGGCCTGATCACGACGGGCCAGGTCCCCGGTGCGGTAGAGCAGCCGCCCGTCCTGGTCGCGGACGAAGCGCTCGGCCGTGAGGTCGGGCCGGTCGAGGTAGCCGAGGCCGACGCACACGCCGCCGAGGTAGATCTCGCCCTCCTCGACCGGCTGCATCGCCTCGTCCAGGAGGTGGACGGTGACGCCGGGCAGTGGCGAGCCGAGCGCGGGCGGGCGGCTCTGGCCGTCGTACACCGGCACCGCGCCGGCGATCGCGTTGACGGCGCATTCCGCCGGGCCGTAGAGGTTGATCAGCCGGAAGGGCAGTTCGGGTCGCGGGTAGGTGGTGAGCCGGTCGCCACCGGTGCTCAGCGTCGCCAGCTTGGTCCCCTCCGGCCAGGACAGGCCAAGCAGGCCCTCAGCGATGGGAGTGGGCGCGTAGCAGGTGGTCAGCTCCTGATCCACGATCCAGTCGCGTAACGCGGGCAGCGAGAGCCTGGTCTGCTCGCTGGGGATGACCATCGTGGTGCCCGCGGTCAGGTACATCCAGATCTGCCAGACCGACGGGTCGAAGTTGGGGCTGGTGAGCAGCGGGGCACGGCCGCCCAGCCCGAAGGTCTCGTGCGACCACCTGATCAGGTTGGTGAGCGCGCGGTGCGGGACGAGCACGCCCTTGGGGGTCCCCGTCGAGCCGGAGGTGTGGATGACATACGCGAGGTCGCCGGGCTCGACGTCGGGTGCGGGTGACGCGTCCGCCTCGGCGGGCGTGTCGATCACCGGGACGCCGTCGGGGACCAGGGATCTCCACTCCGGCGCCGTGACCACGGCCGCGGCTCCCGCCAGCATGGCGTGAATTCGCTCCGCGGGCGTGGCCGGGTCGATCGGCGCGAAGGCAACGCCTGCCTTCATGGCGCCGAGCTGGCCCGCGACCAACCGGATCGATCGGCCCGCGAGCACAGCCACCCAGCTCTGCCCGGTCATCGGGAAGTGACGCAGCTGAGCGGCGATGCCATTCGCCAGGCGATCTAGATCACGATACGTGAGGTGTTCTTGATCATCCGAAACCGCGATCCTTTCAGGGGTCGCAGACAGCTGATCGTGGTAAAGCCGCAGAACAGATGCCGAGTTTGCCGCATCTGACGTCATTGTCACGCCTGCCGATTGTTGAGTTTTATGGGCCCTTTTGGGCGCCGCGGAAAAGGATGACCTTGTCCCCAGATCCGTGTCAACTCTGAATAATCCCGCAGAAGGGCCATAACAGGCCGCCCTATAATCTCGCTACAAGGCTGCTACAGAGACGAACCCCAGCCGGTGCGGGAGGCGCCGCACCAACGGTTGCTCACCGTCGTCGGTGCGGAAAAGCGCGACGCCGACATGACGGAACGGGGAGCCGAGTTCGCCTCGACTCCCCGTTCCGAAGGGTTGTTTCACGCCTTCAAGGCGCCCAGAACCGCTAGCTGCAACCGCTGGTCGACCCGCAGCCCTCGCAGACGTAGCAGCTTCCGGCCGGGCGCATCTTGGTGCCGCAGGTCATGCAGAGCGGCGCGTCGGCCGTGAAGCGCTGGTGGCTCTCCAGGGTCAGCTCCTTGACCGCCGGCTGCTGTGCCGCCTCCGCCTTCGGCTTCTCCTCGATGGGCGCCGACTGGGCCAGCGCCTCGCGGTCGACCGCCTCCTGCAGCGCCGCCGGGTCCTCACCGCGCTGCTGCGCGGCGCGCTCGGCCGCCGAGAAGATGCCCAGGGCCGCCCTCTCCTCGTAGGGGAGGTGGTCGAGGGCCAGGCGGCGGAAGATGTAGTCCATCACCGACGTCGCCATCCGGATGTCCGGGTCGTCCGTCATCCCGGCGGGCTCGAAGCGCATGTTGACGAACTTGCTCATGTACGTCTCCAGCGGCACGCCGTACTGGAGGCCGATGGAGATCGCGACGGAGAACGCGTCCATGACGCCCGCCAGCGTCGAGCCCTGCTTGGACATCTTGAGGAAGACCTCGCCGAGCCCGTCGTCCGGGTAGGACGAAGCGGTCATGTAGCCCTTGGCGCCGCCCACCGTGAAGCGGGTCGTCGTGCTCGGCCGCTGGTTGGGCATGCGCCGCCTGGTCGGCCGGTTGACCTCGATGACCTTGACCTCGGGCTCCTTGACCTCCTTGGCCTCTTCCTTCTTGGCGCCGTTGCCCGCCGACAGCGGCTGGCCCACCTTGCAGTTGTCGCGGTAGACGGCCAGGGCCTTGAGCCCCAGCCTCCAGCCCTCCTGGTAGACCTGCTCGATGTCGTCGATCGTGGCCGACTCGGGCAGGTTGACCGTCTTGGAGATGGCCCCGGACAGGAACGGCTGGGTGGCCGCCATCATGCGCACGTGGCCCATGGGCGCGATCGCCCGCTCACCCATCGCGCAGTCGAACACCTCGTAGTGCTCCTGCCGCAGGCCCGGCGCCTCGACGACGTGGCCGTGCTCGGCGATGTACTCGACGATGGCCTCGATCTGCTCCTGCTGGTAGCCGAGCTGCTTGAGCGCCCTCGGGATCGTCTGGTTGACGATCTGCATGGAGCCGCCGCCGACGAGCTTCTTGAACTTGACCAGCGCCAGGTCCGGCTCGATGCCGGTGGTGTCGCAGTCCATCATCAGCCCGATGGTCCCCGTGGGGGCCAGCAGGCTGGCCTGGGCGTTGCGGTAGCCGTTCTTCTCACCGAGCTTGAGACAATCCGACCACTGGCGCGACGCCTCGGAGTGGATCTTCGCGTCCATGGAGCCGATCGTGCGCAGGTTGTCGTTGGCCGCCGCGTGCTTGCGCATGACGCGCTTGTGCGGCTCGGCGTTCCTGGCGTAACCGTCGTACGGCCCGACCACCCCGGCCAGCTCGGCGCTGCGGCGGTAGGACACGCCGGTCATCAGCGACGTGATCGCCGCCGCCACCGCGCGGCCGCCGTCGGAGTCGTACGCGTGGCCCGTCGCCATGAGCAGGGCGCCGAGGTTGGCGTAGCCGATGCCGAGCTGCCGGTACGCCCGCGAGGTCTCGCCGATCTTCTCGGTCGGGAAGTCCGCGAACGTGATCGAGATGTCCATCGCGGTGATGATCAGCTCGGTCAGCTTGACGAAGTCGGCGACATTGAAGGAGTTGTCGTCCTTGAGGAACTTCAGCAGGTTGATGCTGGCCAGGTTGCAGGAGGAGTTGTCCAGGTGGACGTACTCGGAGCACGGGTTGCTGGCCGTGATCCGCCCCGTCTCGGGGGTGGTGTGCCAGTCGTTGATCGTGTCGTCGTACTGCAGGCCCGGGTCGGCGCACTCCCAGGCGGCCTTGGCCATCTTGCGGAAGAGCTCCCTGGCGTCCACCGTCTCGATGACCTCGCCGGTCAGGCGGGCGCGCAGGCCGAACTCGCCGCCCTTCTCCACCGCGCGCATGAACTCGTCGGAGACGCGCACGGAGTTGTTGGCGTTCTGGTACTGGACGGAGACGATGTCCTTGCCGCCCAGGTCCATGTCGAAACCGGCGTCACGCAGCGCGCGGATCTTGTCTTCCTCGCGCGCCTTGGTCTCGATGAACTCCTCGATGTCGGGGTGGTCGACGTCGAGCACGACCATCTTGGCCGCCCTGCGGGTGGCGCCGCCGGACTTGATCGTCCCCGCCGACGCGTCCGCGCCGCGCATGAAGCTCACCGGGCCGCTGGCCGTGCCGCCGCTCGACAGCAACTCCTTCGACGAGCGGATGCGGGACAGGTTCACACCCGAGCCCGAGCCGCCCTTGAAGATCACACCCTCTTCCTTGTACCACTCGAGGATGGACTCCATCTGGTCGTCCACGGAAAGAATGAAACAAGCGCTCACTTGCTGGGGCGACTTGGTGCCCACGTTGAACCAGACCGGCGAGTTGAACGCGAACACCTGGTGCGCCAGCGCGTGCTTGAGCTCGTGGTCGAAGATCTCGGCGTCCTCGTCGCTGGCGAAGTAGCCGTGCTCGATCCCGGTACTGGTGTAGACGCCGACGACCCGGTCGATCAGCTGCTTCAGGCTCCACTCGCGCTGCGGGGTGCCCACCGCCCCGCGGAAGTATTTGGTCGTCACGATGTTGGCCGCGTTCACCGACCAGAACTCGGGGAACTCGACGCCCCGCTGCTCAAAATTGATCGAGCCGTCGCGCCAGTTCGTCATGACGACGTCGCGGCGCTCCCACTGGATCTCGTCATACGGGTGCACGCCGGGCTTGGTGAAGATCCGCTTCATCTTCAGCCCCTTGCGCGGACGCTTGCCACCCCGCGCGACTGAACCGCTGGCCGTCTCCGTCATGACTCCCCCTTCTCCGCCTTCAACTGTGAGATCTCGGCCTCGAAGTCCGCCAGGCTCTCGAAACCGCGATACACCGATGCGAACCGCAGGTAGGCCACCTCATCGAGGTCCCGCAGCGGGCCCAGGATGGCCAGGCCCACCTCGTTGGAGGGGATCTCGGCCGCGCCCTTGGCCCTGATGGCCTCTTCCACCCGCTGCCCGAGCTGCGCCAGTGAATCCTCACTTACCGGCCTGCCCTGACACGCCCGTCGCACGCCCGCGACGACCTTGTCTCTCGAGAACGGCTCCGTCACCCCGCTGCGCTTGCTCACCATGAGCAGTACGGTCTCCTGCGTGGTGAACCTGCGCCCGCACTCGGGACAGGTGCGGCGACGCCTGATGGCCGCACCGTCGTCCGTGGAGCGACTGTCGATGACCCTGGTGTCAGGGTGGCGACAGAACGGACAGTGCACGCTTTCGCCCTCCTAGACCTGCGGCCACCACACGCGCGAAACCGTCCTGACGGGACGCTCGCGCACGCCCCACAGTGCTGGCCATGGTGCGGTCACGAAAACACAAGGTGTGGTGAACTACATCGGTGTAACTACTAGATGTTGTGGTCCAACCGTAGAAGCGCGCGACCATGAACGCAAGTTGAGCGGCGCCATCGAAGTGAAGTCGCTGATCAGCCCGCCGTCACCACCAGGACCCGGGCGTGTCGACCTCAGGAGTGATCTTTGTGCAGCTGGAGGCGTCACATGAGTTGCGCGCAGCCTCGCCGGTGAACGAACCTCACAAAGTTATCCGACGCCTCTACTTCCACGAACGTCACCCACCCACCGGACCCCGGCGCCCAGGCGATCAGCCCAAGGCGGCGGCGTCGTCCGGGACGCAGAGCGGCGCGACCAACCGCGGAGGCCGGCGACGCCACCGCACACACGGAGGCGCCACCCGGCCCAAGGACGCACTGCCACCCTGCACGCAGAGGCGGGCAGTCAACCCAAGGACACACTGCCACCGGCAGACACGGAGGTGGGCGATCAACCTTGGGGACCGATGCCACCCCGGGGCGCAGGAGTGGGCGATCAGCGTAAAGCGGCGGTGTCGTCCGGAACGTAGAGTCGGGTGCCGGGCCGGATGAGTGAGCCGGGCAGCCCGTTGAGGCGCTTGATCTCCTCCACGACAGGACCCGGATCGTCCCCCTGGGTGAGCGCCTCGGCGATGCGCCACAACGTGTCGCCCTCGCGCACTTCAACCCACGGCAGGCCGGCGTGGCTGGTCACGACGACCTGGACCGCCGCATGCCCGACCGCGCGCGTGCCGAGCCAGAACCCGCCCAGTGACAGCAACGCCATCGCGACCACCAGCACGACGCGCCCGCGCCGGGTCAGCCGCAACGGCGGAGCGGACCGCCGGCGCACTCGCGCCGATGCCCGCCGCGCACGCCACCTCGCGGCTCGGCGACCCCACCGCCGACTGCTCCGCCTCCCGACGCCGGCACCACGCCGCGAACGCCCGCCCCGCACGCCGCCTTCCCCTGCGCCACGAGCGCCTCCCCGCGTTCCGGCGACACCTGCGCGACCGCCCCGAAGATCCTCCGAAGCGCCCTCGCCACCACCCCGAGGACCAGCGACCCCGCGTCTACCCGCCGTCTTCCTTGCCCCGGAAACTCCCAGACCGCCCCCTTTCGCGGCTGCCCGCGGCCGCGCGTCGGCGGCCGGCGCCCGCACCACCCCTCGATCGTTCATCCCCATCCCCCGATCCGCGTCGGCACCACCCCTGGGGCGCCGTTGCCGCCGGCCCTCGCCGGAGCTGCGGGCGGCGGCCGTTTCGTCGCCTGCGTCCGCACGGGCTCCTCCCCTGCCCGGCGGTACGGTCGCGGCCGCGTCGGCGCCGGCACGCGGAGGCGGGACCAATCGCAAATGGGGCCTTCCCCCGCGACTCGAACGGGGCCCCAACCTCTTCCCGGAATTGCCGCGGAAACCGGCCCCCGTCCGCGTATTGTCTCGTCGATCGTTACTCTGCGTGGCATCGGCGATGAGTGTGAGTCGTTTGGCGTCTTGGCTGGTCGTGTCCGCTTTTGTGGGCGTTCGCATGGTTGACCTCCTGCCGTGCGGCCTGAGGGAAAGGCCAAATAAAGATCAGCAAATCGAACACGATGTCGATCGAACTCCCGTACGATGTTGTACACCACGCAGGCGACAATTTCGAGGAAGACTCGAACAATTGTTTGAAGATGATCTTCAACAGCGATACGGTCGCTGTGTGCGACATCAGGACCACGGACCGGGAGGTTCGCCGGTGAGGCGGGCCGCCAGGCGAGGAGGAGGAAGAGCATGAGTGAGCGGGATGGCGCGAACGGGGTCAGCGACCTCGCGGTGCGCCGGCGCGATGCCCTGGGCCTGACGCCCAGGCAGCGCAAGATCCTCGAAGTCATCCGCGACTCGGTGCAACAGCGCGGCTATCCGCCCTCCATGCGCGAGATCGGCGAGGCGGTTCAGCTGACCAGCACGTCGAGCGTGTCGCACCAGTTGACGGCGCTGCAGCGCAAGGGCTACCTGCGACGCGACCCGCACCGGCCGCGCGCGCTCGAGGTGCGCCTCCCGGGCGAGCCCGTGCTGTGGGTCGACCCCGACGCGACCGACGAAGAGCCGACGATCAACCGTCCCACGGCGGCTTACGTCCCGCTCGTCGGCCGCATCGCCGCCGGTGGTCCGATCCTGGCCGAGGAGAGCGTCGAAGACGTCTTCGCGCTGCCCAAGCAGCTCGTCGGCGAGGGCACGCTGTTCCTGTTGCAGGTCAGCGGTGACTCGATGATCGAGGCCGCCATCGCCGACGGCGACTGGGTGGTCGTGCGGCAGCAGCCGGTGGCGGAGAGCGGCGACATCGTGGCCGCCATGATCGAGGGCGAGGCCACCGTCAAGACCTTCAAGCGCAAGGACGGCCACGTCTGGCTCGTCCCGCACAACTCCAACTACGAGCCCATCCCCGGCGACGAGGCCAGCGTCCTGGGCAAGGTCGTAGCAGTCCTGCGCCGGTTGTAGCCGGCCACGGCTCGTAGGGCCTCGGCGCGCGTCATATGGCACGCGCCGCGCTCCGGCGCGCGCCAAACACACCACCCGCGGGGTACGACGACCTCGCGGGCACTACCGTGTCGCCACCAACGGCACGCCTTGGCACCGGCTCCGGCGTCTCACGATGTCGTCCGGCTGCACCGTGGTCCGAGTGGGCGGCGCGTTCGCCGGTGCCCGTGCTCGGCTGCGCCGTCTCACGATGTCGCCAACTGGGCGATGCGTCGCCTCCGACGTCCGTTTCGCGCTCGGCCTCGTCTGAGGCTGTGGCATAGGCGGCGTTTGCGGGTGTGCCCCATCGTGCCGCGATCGCGTGCGACGATCACCCGCAGACGGCGGCCAGTCGCTCACTCCAGTACGAAGCTCGCGTTCCCCTTGAAGGCGCTGGTGCCGTCGTTCTGCTCCCCCCACACCAGCCCCGCCCGATGCCGCAGAAAATACCCGGGAAAGTTCACGGACTCCAGCGACACCGTGCTCGAGCCCGCCAGCCCCGCGCGGCGCGCGAAACTGGCGTCCGCGTCGAAAAGGCCGGTCCCGTCCCGCCGTTCCACCCACGCCTCGAAATTCCGGTGCCGCAGGTAGTACCCCGGGAAGTTGGTCGACTCCAGCGAGACCGTCCCCGCGCCCGACAGCCCCGTGACGAGCCGGAACTGGGAGTCGGCCAGCGGTGAGATGTTGCCCTCCAGCCGCACCCGGTAGTCCCAGTGCCGCAGCGCCTGTCCTGGCGTGTCGTACGACATCAGCCGCACCGGCGTCGCCCCGTCGGGCACCGGGATGCCGAAGTCAGGCGTCCCGTCCGCCCGCCAGTACACCTTCTGCACCCGTGTACGCCGGTTCGGGTCGTTCAGCGGGTCGCCCGAGATGTCGCGGTAGTTCCGGTCGTGGTAGACGAGGATGTCGCTCTGCCCGTCCTCCGAGGTCGTGAAGGAGTTGTGGCCAGGCCCGTACTGGCTGGTCGCGGCGCTGCTGGCGAAGACCGGGTTCGGGCTCTTCGTCCAGGAGGACGCCTGCAGCGGGTCAGCCGAGGCGGAGGCGGTCAGCAGGCCGAGGCAGTAGTTGGCGTCCGTGGCACTCGCGGAGTACGTCAGGAAGAGCCGGCCGTTGCGCTGCAGCACCGAAGGGCCCTCGGCCACCTTGTAGCCGCGCGTCTCCCACGCCAGCGTCGGCACGGTCAGGCGGGTCGTGGCGCCGGTGATCGTCCACGGGCTGGCGCCCATGCGGGCGATGTACAGGTTGGAGTTGGTGGCGATGCCCGGCTCCTGCTGGGCCCAGAGCAGGTAGCGCACGCCGTTCGCGACGAACGTGGTGGCGTCCAGCGAGAACGTGTCCCAGGGCGTGGCGATGCGGCCACGCTCGGTCCAGGAACCGGTCAGCGGGTTGGCGGCGGTGCTCTCCAGCACGTACATCCGGATCCGCCAGACGTCGTCGGCCCGCCCGGCCGCGAAGTACACGTACCACCTGCCGTTGATGAAGTGGATCTCCGGCGCCCAGATGTGCGCGCCCATCTCGCCGGTGGCGTGCTTGCGCCAGATGACCGTCTCGGGGGCGCTCGCCAGGCCCTGGATGGTGGTGGCGCGGCGCAGCACGATGCGGTCGTACTCGGGCGCGGTGGCGGTGAAGTAGTAGTAGCCGTCGGTGTGGCGGTAGATGTGCGGGTCGGCGCGCTGGGCGGCCAGCGGGTTGGTGTACTGCACGGCGGGCGAGGCGTGCGCGGCGCCCGGCGACAGCAGGTTGGCGAACACGATGAGCAGCGTAGCCACGGCGACGAAGGCCGGTCTCACGGGCATGGGCTCGTCCCTCCCGGTCCAGGTTCAGGCCAGCGGCGAGGCGACCGTGAACGAGGCGTCGGAGGCGAACACCGACGTCGGCTCGCGCAGGTCCAGCCGCATCTCGTAGTTGTAGTGGCGCAGGTAGCGCCCGGGCAGGTTGTACGACTCGAACGAGGTGCTCCCGCCACCCGCCAGCCCTGCCCGCCCGCAGAACGTGGCGTCGCTCTTGAAGATCGCCGAGCCGTCGTCGCGCTGCAGGGCCAGCCGCAGGTTGTAGTGCCGCAGGTAGTAACCGGGCTGGTTCACCGACTGGAACGAGTAGCAGCCGGAATGGGCGAGCCCGGCGGTGACGGTGAACGTGCCGGACTGGCGGTCGGCCGGCGGGCTGGAGGCGGAGAGCGGGTCGAGGTAGGCGAGCTGGTCGCGGTGGCGTACGTACCGGTCGGGGAAGTTGGCCGAGCGCAGCGACCGGTTGCCGGTGGGCACCGCCGTCGCGTCGCCGGAGTCCTCGCGCAGCACGGTGAAGTGCCTGGCCGTCCCGGACAGGCCGGGCAGCTCCACCCTGGCCCCGAAGGACGACAGGTTCGAGCTGTCGGCGTAGTAGTAGCGCCCGGCCGTGTAGTTGTCGAAGTAGATCCGCCACCTGCCGTCGGGCAGCCGCGTCAGCGCCGGGCCCTCCAGGCCCGATCCCCAGCCCGCCCAGTTCCCCGTGCCGGTGAACGTCCACGGTCCGCTGAGTGAGCCGGCGGTGGCGTGCTCGATGTACTTGGTCGTCTCGTTTTTCAGGAAATTGTGGTACGTGGAGCCGACCTTGACGACGAAGCTGTCGATGTAGTTCGCCGGGATGCCCAGCGCGACCGGGGCCGTCCAGGACGACAACGCGCTGTTGGTGGCAGTGATCCGGTACGGCCGGAACTGCCCCGCCGTGCCCGTCGTGGACGCCGAGAAGATCACGTGCACGCTGCCGTCGGAGTCCTTGAACCACTCCGGCGCCCAGGTGCTGCCGGTGGCGCCGTTCAGCCCCACGGTGACGTTACGCAGGAACGTCCAGGTCACGGCGTCGGCGCTGCGGGCGAACCCGATGGTGTCGCCGGTCCAGTTCGTCGTGTGGACGAGGTAGTAGTAGCCGTCGGTGTGCCGCATGACGCTCGGGTCGCGGATCAGCCCGGACGGCGGCGTGTAGGCGTTTGCCCTGATGAGGTGGTAGGTGGTGGCGTTCGCCGAGTCGTAGACGTACATGTTCGACTGACTCGCGTTGGTGAACGCGGTCATCAGGTAGTGGGGCGCGGGCCCGACGGCGTGGGCGGGCGGCGCGAAGGCGACGGCCGCGACGGCGACCAGCAGCGCCACGAACGCCCGGCGAACGCTTCGAGGTGTACGCATCCAGCGGCCCTCCGCAGTGTTAGCGTTAACATCCACGCATGCGCCGACAATGGCGCGGTGCGGGCATTCGTATCCCGGGCGTCGGCGATCGTCAATGCCCGCATGCCGGACTTGCAGCCCGTGTGCAGCCTTACCGCGCGGCGTACAGCTCGTGCGCGGCCGTGATCGCCTGATCGGCGAAGGCGAGCACGTCGCGCCTGCGCTCGAACGGCGAGCCGTACATGGAGGCCCTGGGCGTGCCGAAGTGCTCGCCCAGCCCGCTGAGCCCGCTCGAGATCGTCGGCAGCGCGGTGTCCTCCTCGCGCAGGCGCAGCGCCTCGTTCACCACGCGGTGCCAGCGCTCGGGGAACGCCTCCAGCGCGTGCCTCCCGGCACCCGTCTTGGAGGTGATCTCGCCGGTCGCCAGTGTGTAGTGCAGCCGGGAGACGCCCGTGACGATCCACACGGTGCCGTAGTTCCCCAGGCAGGCCAGCCCCCGGGGCGCGGCCAGGCGGGAGGCCCGGGTCACCAGGCGTCGCCAGTAGCGGTCGAGGTTGTCGTCCGTCCAGGCGGCCAGGGCGGCTGGATCGTGCCAGATGTCCAGCTCGTCCGGCTTGGGGCCGCGACAGGTCAGGCCGTGCCTGGCCAGCGTGTGCCAGGTGACCGGGTTGAGGTAGCCCCGGGGGTGGAGCTTCCCGGCGTACGCCCGAGGGCGCGGGCCCAGTTCGGAGGGGTCCCGGCGGAGGTCGTCCCAGGTGAGGTAGCAGCCCTCGAACGGGTACGCGCCCAGCCGGGTGTGAATGCGCTGGAGCACCTCGAACGGCGGCTCGGCGGCCGTCACCGCGACGAAGTCCACGTCGCTCGTGCCGGGCCGGTAGTCGCCCAGCGCCGCGGAGCCCTCCAGGTAGAGACCCTCCACCAGCCCGGGAGCCTCCGCGTCGGCCACCGACAGGTAGGTCTCGACAATGGCATCGATCTTGGGGTAGGGCGTCATGGCCGCCCAGCCTGCCACAAGGGGGGTCGCCGCCTCATCACATTCCACAATCCTAGAATTGCCGGGTGAATGAGGCATACACCCCCGAAGACCTTAAGGCAACACACGATGGGATTAAGTGGTCAGATGTCCCGCCGGGCGTCATCCCCGCCTGGGTGGCCGACATGGACCTGCCCACCGCCCCCGAGGTGATCGAGGCCCTCCAGCGCCGGGCCTCCGGCGACCTCGGCTATCCCGCCTGGCTGGACAAGCCCACCGCAGGACCGCTGGCGGAGGCGTTCGCCGAACGCATGACGAACCGGTACGGCTGGCCGGCCGACCCCTCGCACGTGCGCTCGTTCAACGACATCAACCAGGCGCTCCAGGTTCTCCTCCAAGTCTGGACCCGGCCTGGTGACGGCGTCGCCCTGCACACCCCGGCCTACCACCCGTTCCTGACGACGCTGAACGTCATGGAACGCCCCCTGCACCCCATCCAGGTCGAGCCCGACGGCGACTCGTGGCGCTTCGAGGTGCCGGATCTCGCGGGCTGCCGCGTGCTCCTCCTCGTCAACCCGCACAACCCGACCGGGCGCGCCTTCACCCGCGAGGAGCTGACCGCGCTGGCCGAGCAGGCCGAACGCCACGACCTGCTGGTCCTCGCCGACGAGATCCACGCGGACCTCACCTTCGAGCCGAACCGGCACATCCCGTTCGCCACGATCCTCCCCGAACGCACCGTCACGCTGACGTCCGCCACGAAGGCGTTCAACCTGGGCGGCATCCGCTGCTCGGTCGCCCACATGGGGCACGCAGGGGTCCGCAAGGCCCTGGAGGCGCAGCCGCCCTTCGTGTACGGCTCGGCGAACCTGTTCGGCGTGGAGGCCACGGTGGCGGCGTGGCGGCACGGGGACGCCTGGCTGGAGTCCACCCGCGCCCTGCTGGACCGCAACCGCCACACGATCGCCTCCCGCCTGCCCTCGGCCGTCGGCTACCGGATCCCGGAGGCGACGTACCTGGCGTGGCTGCACATGGGCCGGCCGGGCGTGGCCGAGGTGTACGAGCGGGAGGCCAGGGTGCGCCTGGTCGACGGCTCGGTCTTCGGGCCGGGCGGCGAGGATTACGTCCGCCTGAACTTCGCCACGACGGAGTCGATCCTCGCCGAGATCCTCGACCGTATGGCCCGCGTGACCTGAGCCGGCCCGGTCAGGGAAGGGGCGGGAGGTCGGGCGGGGTGGCGGCGGGCTGCTGCGCCAAGGCGGCCAGCGCCAGCTCGACCGCCTTGTCCAGCTGCGGATCCCGCCCCGCCGCCCGGTCCTGCGGCGTGATCACCACCTCGACGTCCGGCTCCACCCCGTGATTCTCCATCCCCCAGCCCTGGCCCTCGATCCAGAACGAGTAGCGGGGCTGGGTGACCCGGGTCCCGTCCACCAGCGAGTACCGCGAGTCGATCCCGATCACGCCGCCCCACGTCCGCGTCCCCACCAGCGGCCCGATCTCGCGGGCCTTGATGCCGGCGCTGACGATGTCCCCGTCGGAGGCCGCGAACTCGTCGGTGACCGTCACGACCGGCCCCCTGGGCGAGTCCTCCGGGTACCGCATCGGCTCATACCCGCGGGCCAGCTGCCATCCCGTGACCTTGCGCGACAACTTCTCCAGCACGAGCTCCGACAGGTGCCCGCCGCCGTTCCCCCGCACGTCCACGACGAGCCCGTCGTAGGCCATCTCGGTACGCAGGTCGCGGTGGAACTGCGCCCACCCCGACGCCACCATGTCGGGCACGTGCAGGTAGCCGAGCTTGCCGCCGGAAGCCTCACGGACGCGGGCCCGGCGGCTCTCCACCCAGTCGTGGTAACGCAACTGGGCCTCGTCCGCGATCGGGGTGACCACGACGCGGCGCGGGTCCCCGCCGGAGGCGGGCCGCACGGTCACCTCGATGGGCTGGTTCGCCGTGCCCGCCAGAAGGGCGAGCGGGCCGCGTACCGGATCCACCGGGCGCCCGCCCACCGCGACGATCGCGTCGCCGGGACGGATGGCCACCCCGGGCGCGAGCAGCGGCGAGCGGGCGGCGTGGTCGGAGGACTCGCCCGGCAGGATGCGCGTGACCCGCCACACCCCGTCGTCGTCCCTGGACAGGTCCGCGCCGAGCAGGCCCTGGCGGCGGCGGAAGTCGTAGCCGCCGCCGTTGAAGGAGGCGTAGGCGTGGGAGGTGGCCAGCTCACCCTGCGTCTCCCAGAGCAGGTCGATCAGCTCCGAGTGGGCGCCGATGCGCTCCACCAGGGGCTCGTAGCGCTCGAGCACGGCCTGCCAGTCGACGCCGTTCATGTCCTCGCGCCAGAAGTGGTCGCGCATGAGACGGCCCGCCTCGCGGAAGCCCTGCCGCCATTCGGCTACCGGGTCGATCTGGACGGTGACCCGGTCGAGGTCGATGTTGGTCACCTCGTCGCCCTCGGTGGCGGCGCGGGTCTGCAGGCCGTTCTTGCCGTTGGTGACGAGCCTGCTGCCGTCCCCGCTGACCTCGAACGCCCGCATCTCCCTGCCCAGCTCGGCCCTGGCACGCTTCTTGAGGTCGTAGCGCTCCAGCACGATCTCGCCGGTGGACTCGGTGCCGTCGCCGAGCTGCCCGGCGAGCGGGTAGCGCAGCCAGAGCAGGGCGTCCTTGGCGGTACGCAGGTTGCCGTAGCGGCCGGCGGGCACCGGCACCGGCACCACGCGTGAGGAGAGCCCGTCGGGATCGACCTCGGTCCGCGGCGCCTCGTCGTCCTTCTTGTCGTCCTTGGCGGCCTTGTCGTCCTCGCCGTTGAACCCGCGCCCCTGCAGCGAGGGGTCGAACGGCGACGGCGTGGTGGCCTGCAGGGGCACGATGTACGGCTTGCACCCGGCGGGGAACGACAGGTCGAAGACGTGCGCGTCGTAAACCGGATCGAACGTCCGGACCGACAGGAACGCCAGATGCTTCCCGTCCTTGGTGAAAACCGGGCTGTAGTCGGCGAACCGCTCCGGCGTCACGTCGATCACCGACGTCCCGTCGACCCGCCCGATCTTGATCTGCGACAGCGGATCATGATGCGGATGCACCCAGGCCAGCCAGCCCGAGTCCGGCGAGAACGTCAACCCGCTGACGTCCCCCTGAGTGGTCCGGTCGAGCTCACGGACGTTCCCCGATTCGAGGTCCACCACCAGCAGCCGCCCGTCGTGCGTGGCGACCGCCACGTGCTTGCCGTCGGGCGCGGCCTCGAACTCGAGCACCCGCCCGAGCTGACCGGCGGCCAGCATCCTGATCTCGCCGCCCGGCGTGCCGATCTCCAGCCCGTCCTCCCCGCCGGCGTCCGACACCCACACGGCACGCCCGTCGGCGCCGAGCGCGCGCGGCAGGCGTACCCGCACGCCCGGCTGAACCCGCAGCGCGCCCGCGGGCCCGTCGCGGTGGGTCACCCAGTGCGCGGTCCCGCGGATCTCCACGGCGCTGGCCCGCCCGGTCGCGTCCGGCGAGAACGAGCCGACCCGCGTGGGCGCGGGGCGTCTGGCCCGCCCCGGTCGCGGCCCACCCAGCTGCACATCCAGCCGGTACGGCTCCGCGTCCAGGCTCTCCAGCAACCACAGGTCACCGGCGTGGCTGTAGATGACGCGCTCCCCGTCGCTCGCGGCGTGACGGGCGTAGAACTCCTCATGAGAGCTGTGCCGGCGCAGGTCGGACCCGTCGGGCAGGGCGGAGTAGAGGTTGCCGACGCCGTCGATGTCGGCCAGGAAGACGATCCTGTCCCCCACCCAGCCGACCGACCAGTACTGCGCCGTACTGTCGGCGAACAACCGGGTGAACTCGCCGTTCCCCTCGGCGTCGACCCAGATCTTGCCGGCCGTGCCGCCCCGGTACCGCTTCCACTGCGACGGCTCGCGCCACAGCGATGACACGGTCGCCACCTGAGCGCCGTTCAGTGCCACCTCGCTGACCCACCCGTACGGCAGGCGCGTGGCCGGTCCCCCGTCCAGCGGCACCGCGTACGCCCAGTTCCTGGTGCGCTCGCTCTCCCCGGCCGAGCTGATCGCGAGCACGTCGCCCTCGGCCGTCCACCCGCGCACCCCGGTCGTGCCGCTGCCCCAGTAGGTCAGCCGCTCGCCCTCGGGACCGTCGATCTCCGCGGCGAACACCTCGGGCGCGCCCTCCTTGCCGCTCGTCCAGGCGATGCGCGTGCCGTCGGGCGAGAGCCTCGGGTGCGACACCGGCACCCGGTCGGCGGTGAACCGCCAGGCCCTGCCCCCGGACAGCGGGGCCAGCCAGATATCGTCATCGGCGACGAAGGTCACCACGTCACCGTGCAAATGCGGGTATCTCAGGTATGCGCCATTTGTCACATGTGCACACTAATGCCAGACGCGAAAAGCCAGCCCAAGAAATTGTCCCCCAGAGGGCCCCGCCACGTCCCGCGATAGGCCAAGTGCGGGAGGTGCCAGAAATGCACGGCAAGGGCGTGCCGTCGCCGGCGGCGGGGGCCGCGCTGACGGAGATCTCCGGCCTGCCTCCACTAAGGCGGACAAACCCGGGTAGCTCGGGACGCATGGTACAAATCGGCTACACCTTGATGTCCGAACAGACTCCGGCACGGGAACTGGTCGACTACGCCGCGGCGGCCGAGCGGATCGGTTTCGACTACGCGGTCATCTCCGACCACTACTTCCCGTGGGTCGAGGAGATGGGGCACTCGCCGTACTGCTGGTCGGTGCTCGGCGCCGCGGCCCAGGTCACCGAGCGGATGCCACTCATGACGTACGTGACCTGCCCGATCATGCGTTACCACCCGGCCGTCGTGGCGCAGAAGGCGGCCACGATGGGCGTGCTGAGCAAGGGCCGGTTCACGCTGGGCCTCGGCGCGGGCGAGAACCTGAACGAGCACGTCATCGGCGAGGGATGGCCGCCGGTGGACACCAGGCACCGGATGTTCGCCGAGGCCATCCAGATCATCAAGGAGCTGTTCAGCGGCGACTACGTCACCTACCAGGGCGAGTTCTACGACGTGGACTCGGCCAAGCTCTACGACCTGCCGGACCGCCCGGTGCCCCTCGCCATCGCCGCCTCGGGCGGCGAGTCCGCGGAGATCGCGGCCGAGTACGGCGACGTGCTGGTGGTCAGCGATCCGATGCCGGACGTGGTCAACCTGTTCAACGCCGCGGGCGGGCAGGGCAAGCCCATCTACGGGCAGCTGGCCCTCGCGTACGACACCGACGCCGAGGCGGCCAGGCAGCGGGCGCACAAGCTCTGGCGGTGGGCGGCGTGCGGCGGCTGGAAGGTCATGGCGGAGCTGCCCGGGCCGGCGAACTTCGCCGCTGCCACCAGCACGGTGCGCCCCGAGGACGTGGCCCAGAGCGTGCCGTGCGGCAACGACGTGAACGCGGTGGTGGAGGGCGTCAGGAAGTACGCCGACGCCGGGTACACGCACGTGGCGCTCGTCCAGATCGGGCACGACCAGCAGCAGCCGTTCTTCGACTGGGCGGAGAAGGAGCTCCTCCCGGCCCTCCGCGACCTCTGACCATCCCGCCACCGCCCGCGCGCGGGGCGCTCCCCAGCCGGTCAGGCCGCCTGCGTGCAGGACGCTCGACCGGACCGGTGGGGGCGGTGGTCACGGGACGATGTTGACCAGCTTGGGCGCCCGGACGATCACCTTGCGGGGCGTGTTCGTCAGGTAAGGCGCCACCTTCTCCGAGGCCAGGGCCAGCTCCCGCAGCACGTCCTCGCTGACGTCCGGCGAGACCTCCAGCCGGTCGCGCACCTTGCCGGCCACCTGCACGACGCAGGTGACCGACTCCTGCACCAGCAGCGCGGGCACGGCCACCGGCCATCCGGCGAAGGCGACGGGACCGGTGCGGCCCAGCCGCTCCCAGCCCTCATCGGCGGTGTACGGGGCCACCAGCGACAGCATGATCGCCAGCGTCTCCGCGGCCTCGCGCACCGCCGGGTCCCCTGCGCCGGAACCGGAGTCGATGGCCTTGCGCGTGGCCGAGGTCAGCTCCATCATGCGCGCCACCGCGACGTTGAAGCGCTGCGACTCGATCAGCTTGGTGACCTCGTCGATCGTGCGGTGGGTGACCTTGCGCAGCGCCACGTCGCCGCTCTCGAACGGCACGCCGGGCGCGCTGTCCACCTCCGACATGACGCGCAGCGCGCGGGCCAGGAACTTCTGCGACGCGGCCGGCGAGACGTCGGCCCAGTCGATGTCGTCCTCCGGCGGCCCGGCGAAGATCATGGTCAGGCGCACGGCGTCGACGCCGAAGTCGTCGATCTGCTGACCCAGGTCCACGCCGTTGCCCAGCGACTTCGACATGGCCTTGCCGCCGTTGATCACCTGGCCCTGGTTCAGCATGCGCCTGAACGGCTCGGTGAAGTCGACCATGCCCATGTCGTGCAGGACCTTGGTGAAGAACCGCGAGTACAGCAGGTGCAGCACGGCGTGCTCGATGCCGCCGACGTACTGGTCGATCGGGCCCCACTTGCGCACCTGCTCGACGTCGAACGGGCCGTCGGTGTAGCCGGGCGAGCAGTAGCGCAGGTAGTACCACGACGAGTCGACGAACGTGTCCATCGTGTCGGTGTCGCGCTTGGCCGCGCCGCCGCACTTGGGGCACTCGACGTTGACCCACTCGGTGGCGCTGGCCAGCGGGGAGACGCCCTTGGGCGCCAGCGCCTCGCCGCGCATGTCGGGCAGCGTGACCGGCAGCTGGTCGTCGGGGACGGGCACCTCGCCGCAGTCGGGGCAGTGGATGATCGGGATCGGCGTGCCCCAGAACCGCTGGCGGGACAGCAGCCAGTCGCGCAGCCGGAAGTTGACCGCGCCCGTGCCCCTGCCCTCACGCTCCAGGATCTCGATGATCTTGGCGATGGCCTCGGCCTTGGACAGCCCGTCCAGCGGTCCCGAGTTGACCAGCGTGCCCTCGCCCCCTGTGGCCTGGCCGGTCTCACCCGGGTCGGCCAGGCCGGTGTGCACGACCACCTTCACCGACAGCCCGAACTTCAGCGCGAAGTCCAGGTCGCGCTGGTCGTGGGCGGGCACGGCCATGATGGCGCCGTGGCCGTAGTCGGACAGCACGTAGTCGGCCGCCCAGACCGGGATGCGCTCGCCGTTGACCGGGTTGATCGCGTGGCGACCCAGGAAGACGCCGGTCTTCTCCTTGTCGGTGGACAGCCGCTCGATGTCGCTCAGCTTGGCGACCTCGGCGCGGTAGGCCTCGAAGTCGGCGCGGTGCTCGTCGGTGACGATCTCGTCGGCCAGCTTGGCGTCCACGGCGACCACGAAGAACGTGGCGCCGAACAGCGTGTCGGGCCGCGTGGTGTAGACGTGGACCGGCTCGTCCCGGCCCTCGATCTGGAACAGCACGTCGGCGCCCTCGGAACGGCCGATCCAGTTGCGCTGCATGGTCAGCAGCCGCTCCGGCCAGGCGTCCAGCTGGTCCATGTCGTCCAGCAGGCGCTGCGCGTAGTCAGTGATCTTGAAGTACCACTGCGTCAGCTCGCGGCGGACGACGTCGGCGCCGCAGCGCTCGCACTTGCCCGCCACGACCTGCTCGTTGGCCAGCACGGTCTGGTCGTTGGGGCACCAGTTGACCAGGCCGCCCTTCCGGTAGGCCAGACCGCGCTCGTAGAACCGGTTGAACAGCCACTGGTTCCACCGGTAGTAGTCGGGGTCGCTGGTGTGCAGGCGGCGCGACCAGTCGAAGGAGATGCCATAGCGCCTGAACGAGTGGGCCTGCGTCTCGATGTTGGCGTAGGTCCACTCGGCCGGGTGGGCGTTGCGCTTGATCGCGGCGTTCTCCGCCGGCAGGCCGAAGGAGTCCCAGCCGATCGGGTGCAGGACGTTGTAACCCTTCTGCATCCAGTAGCGCGCGACGACGTCGCCGATGGCGAACACCTCGCCGTGGCCCATGTGCAGGTCGCCGGACGGGTAGGGGAACATGTCGAGCATGTAGCGACGCTCGCGCGGGTCCGCCGGGTCCTCGTTCGCCCGGTAGGGTTCCTGCTCCTCCCATCGCTGCTGCCACTTGGCCTGCAGCGCCTGCGGATCGTACTCACTCACGGCTACTGTCCTTCTGGCTTGATTCGGACCCATAAGAAAACCCCCCGTGCACACAACGAGGGGTAGCCGCGACGGCGAGAGACTTCAGGGCCGTCGCGGCCCGCTAAGCAGCAGGGTCGCGGAACGCACGTGTCAAGCCTAGCGCACGTCTTCGGCTGAATGCAGATACTCGCCTGGGGTCTCCAGGCACAATGGGTCCTTCAGGTCCAGCGAGACCTGATGGTGATGTACCCGTTGCGCCTCATTCGTCCCTGAAGAATACCCTTGTCACCGTGGTGTACCCAGCTGAGCCCGATCGACCGGAGGTAGGCCTGCCGATGCAGGACCCGCCTACGGATCCTCATGGCTTCGCTAGTTTCGCTGCGGAACCACCTGCATCTCCTGGAAAATCCCATGAGATCATGCCTGGCACGTCAAATCCGGATATAACGGGTTATCCGGACACAACCTCGGGAGGGGCGGCAGCAATGGCAGTGGAGAATTCCGGACCCCACCTGCCACCGTCCTGGCCAGACGCGCCTCGCCGCGACGTATCCGGCTCCCCGGCTGACGAGGTCCCCATGTCATGGCCCGAGGCCCCGCGGCCCGCCCACCAGGATCCGTCGTGGCCCGAGCCGCCGCGCAACGATGACTCCTGGCCCGAGCCGCCGCGCCACTCCCGCTCCGAGCCCGCCCGCCACGAGGCCACGGGGCCTTCGTCGTGGCCCGACCTGCCTCCTGGCCCATCCTCCTGGCCGGAGCCGTCTTCGCCGAGCACCTCTGGCCCGTCCTCCTGGCCGGAGCCTTCGTCGCCGAGCACTTCCGGCCCGTCCTCCTGGGCGGACACGCCGCCACAGGGCGGCACCGAGCCGTCCTTGCTGCCGGGAACGCCGCCACAGGGCAGCACCGGGCCGTCCTCCTGGCCGGACCTGCCGCCGCAGGGCGGATCCGGGGCGCCGGCCTGGCCTGACGCGCCGCGCCGGGACTCCGACCTGCCGGAGGCGCCACACCGGGAGCCCGGCCTGCATGAGGCACCCCGCTGGGAGCCAGGCCTGCATGAGGCACCCCGCCGGGACTCCGGCCTGCATGAAGCGCCGCGCCGGGACTCCGACCTGGCGGACGTGCCGATGTCATGGCCGGAGGCGGCCCCGCAGGACGTCCCCATCTCCTGGCCGGAGGCGTCCTCGCAGAGCGCGCCGAGCCCCACGTCCTGGCCCGAGGCCTCCCCGCAGGGCCCGTCGCAGAACGGCGCCGGGCCGTCCTCGTGGCCCGAAGCGCCGCCGCAGAGCGCCGCCGAGCCCGCTTCCCGAGTCGACGACCACCCTCCGGTCCCGGATCCGGTCCCGGCGTGGGCGCAACCGCCGACCCCGTCCTCCGACTCCTGGTCGAACCTCTCCTCCCCCGCCCCCTGGCCGCCCGCCGAGCGGAACGCGACCGACTCGCAGGAGGAGCGCACGGCGATGTACCAGATCGACGACCTCCCTCAGGGGGCGCACGCGCCGCCCCGGACCCACCGCGCCGAAGAGCGGACGGTCACACAAGCCCAGCACTCAGAGAACCTGCTCAACGACCGCGCCGCCCACGCATCCCCCACCATGGACTCATCGAACGCCAGCACCACACCCCCCGCCGAGGACCAGAGCGCCCCGCGCCCCGGCTCCAACCTGAGCCGCGACCCCTCGGACCCCGACCGCCCGTTCGTGACCGCCGGCCAGATCAGCGGCTCCCGCACCCCGCCGCCTGAGCGCCAGCAGGAGCTCTGGAACACCGTCTTCGGCGACAACTACCAGGCCATGGGCGAGCAGGACTCCCTGGACGAGGGGCAGGGCAAGCCCATCTGGATCTACGCGCTCGGCGGTTCCGTAGCGATCGCGCTGATCGCCGCGTTGCTGTGGGCGTTCCTCGCGGGCCCGCTGGCCAGCGAGGACCCCGGGTCCGACGCCGTGGCGGAGAACCCCACGACCTCGCCGAAGCCGTCCACCACCAGGTCCTCGACCACGATCGGCGCGCTGCCGAGGTACGCGGGCAAGGCCGCCCCCGTCATCGGCCGGGTGCCCGACCCCGGGGCCGGCATCTCGCTGCCGCGCCTGGGCGGCACCTGGCGGCTGGACCAGCGCGTCACCGTCAAGGGCACGTACGGCTACGACACCCGCCAGTACGTCCAGGTCGCGCCGGAGAAGTACGCCCAGGTCCTGTCCGGCCCGCTGTCGCCGAAGCTGGCCTCGTACTACGAGAAGGACAACCTGGAGCCGGCCATCAAGCAGGTGGTGCTGGATGCCCGCAGGCGCTTCTTCCCCAACGGCAACAAGGTCAAGAAGATCGCCCAGCAGCCCATCAAGGTGGGCAACTCGACGGGACGCCTGATCGCGTACTCGCTGACGTCGGCGACCGAGCAGGCGACGATCGTGACGATGGCCGTCAACACCGGCGGCAGCGTCCCGGCCATCGTCTACATGTCGATCCCGTCGGAGAGCAAGCAGCTCATGCCCGACATCCACACGGTGAAGAACCAGCTAAGGCTGGGCGCCCAGGGCTAGAAGCGGCACTCCATGTGCTTGATCCCGTTGATGAACATGGAGTGCAACCGGTCCGGCCTGCCGCCCTCGATGTGCGGCACCCGGCGCAGCAGCTCGCGGAACATCACCGTGATCTCCCGCCTGGCCAGGTGAGCGCCGAGGCAGAAGTGCGGCCCGGGGCCGCCGAAGCCGACGTGCGGGTTGGGGTCACGGGTGACGTCGAAGCGGTACGGGTCGGCGAAGACGGCCTCGTCCCTGTTGGCCGCCCAGTAGAACAGGACCGCCTTCTCCCCCTTGCGGTAGAGGTGCCCGTTCATCTCGTGGTCCCTGGTGAGCTTGCGGCGCATGAAGTTCACCGGGGAGGCGAGCCGGACGATCTCCTCCACGGCCCCGGGCGTGCGCCCGTCGAGGTCCTCCAGCCAGAGCGCGCGCTGGTCCGGGTTGTTGGTGAGCAGGCGCAGGCCGTACGAGATGGCGTTCCTGGTGGTCTCGTTGCCGGCCACCACCAGCAGGATGAAGAACGACCCCAGCTCCTGCATCGTCAGCCGCTCGCCGTCGATGTTGGCGTTGACCAGGGCGGAGGTCAGGTCGTTCGTGGGGTGGTCGGCGCGATGGGCGGCGAGGTCCTGGACGAGCTGCTGCAGCTCCATGCCGGCGCTGAGCAGGCGCTCGGCGAGCTGGTCGAGGTCGGCGCCGCCGTATTCGGGGTCGAAGCCGCCGAGGATGACGTTCGAGCGCTCGAAGACGAACTGGTAGTCCCGCTCGGGGATGCCCATCATGTCGCAGATGATCTTCAGCGGGAGGCGGGCCGCGACCTCGGTCACGAAGTCGCAGCCGGGTCCCTTGGCCAGCAGGTCGTCCACGATGGCGGTGGCCGCCGCCGCCACGTCCGACTCGAACTGCTTGATCATCTTGGGGGTGAACGCCCGCGAGACGATCCTGCGCAGCCTGGCGTGGCGCGGGTCGTCCATGTTGATCATCGAGCCGAAGTACTCGGTGAACTCGGCGGGCATGTCGGGCACGTTCGTCGCGCCGCCGTCGCCCGAGCAGAAGACCTCGGGGGTGCGGCTGGCCTCGAGGATGTCGGCGTGCTTGACCAGCGCGTGGTAGCCGGGGCCCTTGGGCGCGAAGTCGAGCTCCATCTCCTCGAAGAAGGCCGGGGCCTCCAGGGAGCGTAGCCGCTCGAACGCCTCCTCCCGCTCTCTCATGGGCCTGGCCCAGAAGTCGCGGTCCGACAGGTCGAAGTCAAGGACGCTCATGAGGCCATCATTCGAAAAAGCGAGCACTTACGTCAATGGGTGGGACGTACACCGTACGTGCGAATCCGAAAAACCTGTGACCCACGGTGGCGCGCGGCTGCCGGCGCCGGACCTCGGCCCGCTGTGGCGGGAGGGGCCGGCGGGTGCCAGCCGACGACGGGACGCCTCAGGAGGTGAACCCACGCGGTCGGACCTGGGTCATCTCGGCCGCGGACGAGGTGCCGAGCCAGTCCAGGATGAGGCGGTTGACCTCGGCCGGGCGCTCCAGGTGGAGGAAGTGCCCGGCGCCCGCCACCTGCTCGGCCCGCGATCCGGCGGGCAGGTGACTCAGCGCGCTCTTGGCCAGCTCCGCGCTCAGGCAGCCGTCCTGGGCGCCGTGCAGGTAGAGGACCGGGCCGGTGATCCCGCCTTCCAGGGCCGGGTAACGGCCGGAGGGCGGCGTGGTGCCGAGCATGGCCCGGTAGTAGCCGAGGGCCGCCCTCAGGTTGGCGGGCTCGCCGATGCTGCGCCGTACGAACTCCAGGTCCTGGCGCGGGTCGTGCCCCGGCGACCAGTCGCGCCAGAGGTTCTCGAGGAAGCCGGGGCTCGCGACGGCCGCCTCACCCAGGTACGTCTGGAAGAGGAAGACGTAGAAGGACCGCTTGAGCTGCTCGTACTCGAGGAAGCCGGCACCGAGGGCGGCGGGCGGCGGCACGGCCAGCGTGACGGCGCGGCGGAAGCGGCCGGCCAGGTGGTACACGGGGAAGGCGCCCCAGTCGTGCCCGATGACGACCGCGTCCTGGTCGCCGCCGAGTTCCTCGTGCAGCGCGCGGATGTCGGCGACCAGCGCGGCGTCCTCGTACGCGTTGTCGGCCGGCACCTCGGTGGGCGCGTAGCCGCGCATGAACGGCGCGACCGCGCGGTAGCCGCGCGCGGCCAGCGCGGGCATCAGGTGCCGCCAGGTGTGTGCGGTGTCGGGGAAGCCGTGCAGGCACAGCGCCAGCGGCCCCTCGCCCACTGTCAGATACGCGAACTCCACACCGTTGGCGTGGATAGTCCTGATCTCCATGACTGCGAAACCTAGCATTCGGCCCGCCCCAGGAGTACCACTACGGAAGGGGCCCCTCTTGCTGAGGAGATCGCATGCGACGGGGATGGGTGCTCGCGCTGGCGTCACTGACCATCGTGCTCGTCGTGGTCGACCTGACCGCCGTCACGATCGCGTTACCCGACATCCGCTCCGACCTGCGGGCGAGCCTGCCCGAAGTGCAGTGGGTGGTGGACGCGTACGCGCTCACCCTGGCCGCCGTGCTGCTGCCCGCGGGGGTGCTGGCCGACCGGTACGGCCGGCGCAGGCTCCTGGCCGTCGGCGTGTCGGTCTTCACGCTGGCGTCGCTGGCCTGCGCGCTCGCCCCCACGGCGCCCCTGCTCGACCTGGCCAGAGGCGTGCAGGGCCTGGGCGCGTCCGCGCTGTACGGGACCACGACGCCGCTGATCGCCTCCGTCTATCCGGAGGGGCCGGAGCGGGGCAAGGCGCTCGGGATCTTCAGCGCGGTCTCCGGACTGGCCATGACGCTGGGCCCGGTCGTGGGCGGCGCGCTGACGGGCACGTTCGGCTGGCGCGCGATCTTCCTGATCAACCTGCCGATAGGCGCGTTCGTGCTGGTGGCGCTGCGGCAGCGGGTCGCGGAGTCACGCGGCAGGGGCCACCTGGACCCACCGGGGACCGTGCTGGTCGCGGCGGCGCTGTTCGCGATTATCCCGGCGCTCATCCATGACCTTCCGTGGCTGCTGGTGGTGGGCCTGGTGCTGCTGGTGGCGTTCGTGGCCGTGGAGCGGCGGGCCGCCGAGCCGATGATCGACTTCGGCCTCTTCCGGAACGGGGTGTTCGCGGTCGGCTCGGGCACGACGCTGCTCATGCTGGCCGCGCTGCTGGGCGCGTTCACGTATCTCACCTTGTACGTGCAGGGCCCCCTCCACACCAGCCCCGTGGAGGCGGGCACGCGCTTCCTGGCCTTCAGCGTGGCGGCCGTCATCGGGCCGGTCGCGATCGGGCGAGTGCTGCACCGGTGGCCGATGGGCGTGCTCATCGCCGCCGGCCCCGCGCTGATCGCGCTCGCGCTGCTGGTCATGAGCGTCCCGGCGGCCGACCCCTGGACACCGATCATGTTCGGGCTGTTCCTGGGCGGGCTCGGCCTGGGCGCGGGGAACGTCGTGGCCAACCAGGTCGGCCTGACCGCGCCGATGGACCGCGTGGGGATGGCGACCGGCGTCGTGAACACGGTCAAGCAGGTCGGCACGGCCGTGGGCGTGGCCCTGCTGGCGGCGCCCTACCGGGCGGGGGTCACCTCGATGCTGCTGGTGGCGGCCGGGCTGGCGCTGGCAGGCGCGCTGCTGCCGGTGGCGCTGGTCCGGCGCGCCGCCGGTCAGAAGGTGTAGTTCATGTGCTTGATGCCGTTGATGAAGTTGGACAGCAGGTAGTCGGGCTCCCCCACCGACCTGATGTGGGGCATCCGGGTGAACAGCTCCCGGAACATCACGGTCATCTCCCTGCGCGCCAGGTGCGCCCCCAGGCAGTAGTGCGGCCCCGGGCCGCCGAACCCGACGTGCGGGTTGGGGTCGCGGGTGATGTCGAACATGTCCGGGTCCGGGAAGACGGCCTCGTCGCGGTTGGCGGAGTTGTAGAAGAGCAGCACCTTGTCGCCCTTCTTGTACCGGGTGCCGTTCATCTCGTGGTCCTGCTTCACCGTGCGGCGGAACTGGATCACCGGCGTCGAGTACCGGATGATCTCGTCGCAGGCGGTCACGATGTGGCCGTCGAAGTTGTTCAGCAGGATCGCGCGCTGCTCGGGGTTGTCGGTGAAGAGCTTGAGGCCGTGCGCGATGGCGTTGCGGGTGGTCTCGCTGCCCGCCACCACAAGCAGGATGAAGAACGACCCCAGTTGCTGCGAGGTGAGCCGTTCCTCACCGTTGACCAGCAGGCTCACCAGGTCGCCCGTGGGCCGCTTGCGCCGCTCGTCGCCCAGGCGGGCGGCCAGCCGGTTGAGCGAGAATCCGGCACGCAGCAGCTTGACCAGGCCCCTGGCGACGTTGCCGCGGGTGAGTTCGGGCCCGACGCCGGTGTACTCGGCGTCGGTGTTGCCGAGGATGATGTTGGTCTGGCGCAGCACCATGTCATGGAATTTCGCCGGAACGCCCATCATGTCGCAGATGACACGTACGGGGAGCATGGCGGCCACCTGTGCGACGAAGTCGCCCGGCCCCTCCTCGATCGCCTGGTCCACGATCTCGGCGGCGGCCCGCGCGAGGTCCTCCTCCATCTTCTGCAGGATGCGCGGCGTGAACGCCCTGGACACGATCCGGCGTAGCTTGGCGTGCCGCGGGTCGTCCATGTTGATCATCGAGCCGAAGTACACGCTCAGCCAGCGCGGCATGTCGGGGATGCTGTTGGAGCACGGCTCGCTGCTGAACACGGCCGCGTTCCTGCTGGCTTCGGTCACGTCGGCGTGGCGAACGAGCGCGTAGAAGCCCTTGCCGCCGCCGACGAACGGTATGGCCTGTTCCCGCATGAAGACCGGGTGGTCCATCTGCCTCAGCCTGCGAAAGGCCTCCGTGCGCTCGGCCTGCGGCAACCCCCAGAACGGGATCTGCGACAGGTCCAGGTCAGCGGTGAGCGTCATACCACCCAAGCCTTCTGCAAGTGAGCACTTACGTCAAGAGACTTAAGGCGCCTTCCTTATCAAATCAGCGCCTTTCTCGCCGATCATAATGGCCGGTGCGTGGGTGTGTCCGCGATTCAGCGTAGGCATGATTGACACGTCAACCACCCTCAGCCCCTCGACGCCGCGTACCCGAAGAGAGGGGTCCACCACTGAGGCGTCGTCCGCCCCCATGCGGCAGGTGCCGACCGGATGGTAGAGCGTCTCGCCGCGCTCGCGTACCCACCGCGCCAGCTCCTCGTCGCTCTCCGGCGCCCAGTACGGCGCCATCGGCCCGCCCGCGTACGGCTTCATCGCCGCGGTGGCGAACACCTGCTTGGCCGTCTTCAGCCCCGCGACCAGGCGCTTGACGTCGGCCTCCGCGGTCAGGTAGGCGGGGTCGATGACGACGTCCCTGCCGTTGAGCCCGACCCTGCCGCGGCTGTCCGGCTGCAGCAGCACGACGCCGACGGTGAGCCCGTGGCCGGTCGGCGGGGCGAGGCCGTGGTCGACGAACGGCACGGGCGCGAAGATCAGCTCGACGTCGGGCGCCGGCTCCTCCTCCGAGGTCCTGATGAACGCGACCGCCTCCCCCACGTTCGTGGTGAGCATGCCGGAGCGCAGGACGATGTAGCGCAGCAGGTTGCCGATCGACTCGGCCTTGGTCAGCGTCACCGGCTGCTTGCACTCGACGAACACGCCGGACGAGAGGTGGTCCTGCAGGTTCTTGCCGACCTCGGGCAGCTCGTGCACGATCGCGATCCCGGCGTCACGCAGCTCCGCGGGCGCACCCACGCCGGAACGCATCAGCAGGAACGGCGAGCCGATCGCGCCCGCGGACAGGACGACCTCCCTCTTGGCCCTGATCTGGGCGCCACCGCTGTGCTCGATGCCGGTCGCGCGCCTGCCGTCGAACACCACCCGGTCCACCGTCGCCCCGGTGACCACGTGGAGGTTCGGCCGCGACGTGGCCGGGCGCAGGTAGGCGTCGGCCGAGCTCCATCTGCGGCCGCGGTACTGCGTGACGGGTGTGGGGCAGTAGCCCTCGTTGGAGCGCCCGTTCAGCTCGCCGAGCCGGGTGAGGCCGAGCTCCTCGCAGGCCTGGAGGAACGCGGCGGTGGTGACGTTGGGGCTGCGCAGCTCGGAGACGTAGAGGGGGCCCGAGGTGCCGTAGACACCGCCCTCGTTGCTGCCGACGCGGTGCTCGGCCTTGGTGAAGTACGGCAGGACGTCGTCGTACGACCAGCCGGGCACGCCCCACTGGTCGTAGTCGTGCTGGCAGCCGCGCACCCACATCTGGGCGTTGAGCGAGGACGAGCCGCCGATCACGCGGCCTCTCGGCCAGTAGAGCTCGCGACCGGACATCTCGCTCTGTTTGGCCGTGGTGTAGTTCCAGTCGTAGTCGGTCTTGAAGAGCTTGGCGAAGCCCGCGGGCATGCGGATCTCCAGCTTGTCATCCCGCCCACCCGCCTCGACCAGCGCGACCGACACGCCGGGATCTTCCGAGAGCCGATTGGCCAGCACACATCCCGCGGACCCCGCTCCTACGATCACGTAGTCGTACTCCATGGCTCCTCCAGGTAACTTGGTACTTGCTTACTCCAGGTGAGCGGACGCGTCCATATCCAGTTGTGACCTCGGCTACCTACCGGCCGGTATGCGGTGCTGCTTAGAGTGGCGCTCGAAGCCCGGCTTTGAGGAGGAAGGCGTCATGCTCAACCTGTCGATCGTGCTGGAGGACAGCGCGAGGAACACCCCCGACGGCACGGCCATCGTCTTCGGGGACATGCGGCTCCCGTATTCCATGATCGACACCGTCGCCAACCAGGTCGCGAACCTGCTGGTGTCACGCGGTGTCGGCAAGGGGGACAAGGTGGCGCTGGCGTGCCCCAACCTGCCGTACTTCCCGTTCGTCTACTTCGGCATCCTGAAGGCCGGGGCCACGGTGGTGCCGCTCAACGTGCTGCTGCAGTCGCGGGAGATCGCCTACCACCTCGACGACAGCGACGCCAAGGCGCTGTTCTGCTTCGAGGGCACGCCCGAGCTGCCGCTCGGGGAGCGCGGCAAGGCGGGTTTCGAGGCGGCGCCCGGCTGCGAGCACTTCTTCGTCCTGCCCGCCACCCCGCTGGCGACCGAGTCCCCGTACGGCGAGTCGATCTGGGCGGCGCTGGGCGGCATGGCGAGCGAGTTCGAGACCGTGCAGACGGCCCCCGACGACACCGCGGTGATCCTCTACACCTCGGGCACCACGGGCCAGCCCAAGGGCGCCGAGCTCAGCCACCAGAACATGCTGCTCAACGCCATGGTCAACGACAAGATGTTCCCCCGCACCGAGGGCGGGGACACCTACCTGGCGGTGCTGCCGCTGTTCCACTCCTTCGGCCAGACCGTGGTCATGAACACCGGCTTCCTGCGCGGCGCCACCATCGTGCTGATGCCGCGCTTCGACCCGGGCGACGCGCTCGCGCTCATAGCCAAGGAGGGCGTCACGTTCTTCGCCGGGGTGCCGACGATGTACTGGGGCCTGCTCACCAAGATCCACGCAGACGGCGTGGCGGCGCCGCGCACCCTGCGCGTCGCCGTCGCGGGCGGCGCGTCCTCGCCGGTGGAGGTGCTGAAGGACTTCGAGCGTACCTTCGGCATCGGCATCCTGGAGGGGTACGGCCTGTCCGAGACGTCCCCGGTGGCCAGCTTCAACCAGGTCCACCGCCCCACCAAGCCCGGCACGGTCGGCTTCCCGATCTGGGGCGTGGAGATGAAGCTGATCGACGGCGACTGGAAGACCGTCGAGGGCGAGGGGCCCGGCGAGATCGCCATCCGCGGCCACAACATCATGAAGGGCTACTACGGCCGCCCGGAGGCGACGGCCGAGGTGATGAAGGACGGCTGGTTCCGCACGGGCGACATCGCGACGCGCGACGCGGACGGCTACTACGCCATCGTCGACCGGGCCAAGGACATGATCATCCGCGGCGGCTTCAACGTCTATCCGCGTGAGCTCGAAGAGGTCCTGCTGTCCCACGAGGCCGTGTCGCTGGCCGCCGTGGTGGGGGTCCCGCACGATTCCCACGGCGAGGAGATCAAGGCGTACGTCATCCGCACGCCCGGCTCGACGATCACCGAGGACGAGCTGATCACCTGGGCCAAGGAGAACATGGCCGCCTACAAGTACCCCCGGATCATCGAGTTCCGCGAGTCGCTGCCGATGACGGCCACGGGCAAGATCCTCAAGCGCGAGCTCCGGTAACCGGTCGCCGCGCCGCAGCGGGCAGTGGTAGACGGTGCCCATGCAACGCATGACGCGGCCCCTCGCGCTCTTCGACCTGGACAACACGCTGATCGACCGGCTGGCCGCGTTCGAGCTGTGGGCCGCCGAGTTCGCCGCCTCGCGGAGGCTGGGCGAGGAGGCGGTGCCGTGGATGGTGAAGCTGGACGCGGACGGGTCCTTGCCCATGGACGCCTTCTTCGGGCTGGTGCGCGAGCGGTTCGGGCTGGCCGAGCCGGTCGAGGTGTTGTGGGCGGCGTACCGGGCACGGCTGCCGCACCTGGTCTCGTGCCCCGCCGAAGTGCTTGACGGGCTCGATCGGTTGCGGGCCGCCGGGTGGGCCGTGGGGATCGCGACGAACGGGATGGCCGACAATCAGACGGGCAAGATTCGGCGGACCGGGCTCGCGGCGCGGGTGGACGGGTGGGCGATCTCGGAGGCGGAGGGCGTACGGAAGCCCGACGTGCGGCTGTTCGAGATCGCCGCGCATCGGTGCGGCGCGTCGCTGGACTCCGGCGGATGGGTCGTCGGAGACGACCCCGAGAAGGACATCGCGGGCGGACGGAACGCGGGGCTGCGGACCATCTGGATCGACCGGGGCGTCACAGGCGAAGGGACCGTGGCGGATCATGTCGTGACCGATGTGATGTCCGCCATCGAGCTCGTCCTCCGCACGGCGCGGGTCCCGACCAGCTGACCCGTTAACTCGGGTGAAGCGAGCCGCCGAGGTCGATAGCGTGGCTGGATGCGAGATCGGCCGGATTCGTTCGACGAGGGGTTGCTGCGGCCCGCGCTCGGCGCGTGGGGCATCGAGGCACGCACGCTGGACTACGCGCCAGTGGGCTTCGGGGACTACCACTGGGTCGCGGACGGGCGGTGGTTCATCACGGTCGCGGACGTACGGCGCCGGAGCTTCGACGGGCTCCGGCTGGCCATGGACACGGCGGCGGCGCTGCACGAGGAGGCAGGGCTCGACTTCGTGGTGGCGCCGCTGCGCGCGACCGACGGCGCGACGCTGCTTCGGCTCGACCGCCACCGGTGGGCGATGAGCATCTACCCCTTCTCGGACGGGACCTCCGGCGAGTTCGGGCAGGAGCAGACGGCCGAGGACCGGGCCGCGATCATCGACCTGCTCGCCGCCCTCCATGCCACCCCGCCGCCCCTCACCACTCCCCTGCGCCCGCTGGAGCTCTCGGACCGGGCCGGGCTGGAGCAGGCGCTCCAAGATTCGCGCCTGCCCTGGCTGGGCGGCCCCTACTCGGAGCCCGCCAGGGAGCTGATCGCCGAGCACGCCGGGGCGCTGCGCCGCAGCCTTTCGGAGTTCGACGACATGGCGGCGAACGCCGGCGAGCCGGTCGTGACGCACGGCGAGCCGCACCCGGGCAACCTGCTGCGTTCCGGCGAGCGGCGGCTGCTGGTCGACTGGGACACGGTCGGGCTGGCCCCGCCCGAGCGCGACCTGTGGCTGGTGGCCAGGGACGCCGACGACCTCGCCCGGTACGCCGCCGCCACCGGCCACACGCCCAGCCCCGCGACCCTGGAGCTCTACCGGCTGCGGTGGGCGCTCGACGACGTGGCCGAGTTCGTGGCGTGGTTCCGCGCGCCGCACGGGCGCACGCCGGACGCCGAGCAGAGCTGGGCGAGCCTCAAGGGCACCCTCCAAGCGCTGGCCGCCGCCTCTCCCGAGGGCCAGGCCCTGTGACGGCCGACCCGCCGTCGGACTGGGGCCAGTCCTGCACGCATGACATCGAGATCAGCGGCGAGACCGTGATCAAGCGCTACCGCTCATGGGACCGCCGCGAACCCCATCGCGAATGGACCGCGCTCAACGTGCTCGCCGAGCACGCCCCCGGCCTCGCACCCGCTCCCATCAGCGCCGACCTCGACGGCACCCCGCCCACCTTGACGATGAGCCGCCTGCCCGGCACCCCGCCCACCGTGGTGATGAGCCGCCTGCCCGGCACCCCGCTCCGCGGCCGACCCGCCGGTCCGGAGCAGATCCGCGCACTCGCCGCCGCCCTCGCCCGCCTCCACCGGATCGTCCCCGCCGATGAGCCGCTCCAGCCGGCCGCGTGGCACCCGGCCGCGGCCATCGCGCACGTCCGCGCCTGGGCCGACAAGAAGCCGGACCTGGGTGGCTCCCCTCTCGCACAGCACGCGTTCACACTCGGAACGGCCTGGCTGTCCAGCCCCTCCCTGGACCGGCTCCCGTCCGATCCGTTCCCGCCCGTGCTCGGCCTGGCCGACGGCAACCTCGCCAACTACCTCTGGGACTCGGGCACCGGCCGCGTCCACATCGTCGACTGGGAGGACTCCGGCCGCGCCGACCGCGCCTTCGAACTCGCCGAGCTGACTGAGCACATCTCCCACGTCGACGGCCACCTGGACAGTGACCTGCTGCTGGCCCATCTCGACCTGACGCCGGCGGAGGCGGCCCGCGTGCGGGGCTTCCGCCGGCTGCTCGCCCTGGGCTGGCTCCTCCTCCTCGGCCCCGGCGGCCCGGCCACCTCGCGCAACCCGCCCGGCACCCTCGACCGCCAGGCAGAACGCGTCCTCAGGCTCCTGGACGGGTGAGGCCGCCGCTTGCCTCAATGCATACTGTAGCCATAAAGTTACTCTTGGCAATTGCGCCCGGCAGTTCGGCAACTTTGGCAGTTCGGCAAAGGAGAGCACGTGGGCAGGCACGCCAAGCCCCATAATCCCAAGGACGAGCTACCGGAGCCCCAAGAGGACTCCGGTAAGGACGAAGTCCACACCAGCCGCGGTAAACACGCCAAGGACAAGCAACCATCACAGTAGCGGCGCATCTCCCTTATCGGGCCGGCGCGCCACCGTACCGGAAGGGCAACGCCACATCCGGCCCCGGGTGCGACGTTGCATGTAAAATACATGCATGATGAGTGTTGCTCTCCAGATTCGTGACGTGCCCGAATCGGTGCGGGACGCGCTGGCCGCGCGGGCACGAGCCCAGGGTAAGAGCCTTCAGTCTTACCTCCTCTCGTTGGTCGAGACGGACGCCCGGCGCTCCAGAAATGTGGACCTGATCAGCCGATTCGAGAATCGCGCCGACGGCTACAGCGGCGACGAGAACACCGCGGACATGGTTCGCGCGATGCGAGCCGAGCGCGAAAGCCGCCTGTCGGATCGGGACGGCGGCCAGTGATTGTCCTTGATGCCTCGATCGTGATCGACATGCTTACGCGTGACGACGAGAAGGGGCGCGCCGCACGCAAGGTTGCGATGAGCGATCCTCATTGGATCGGCCCGCATCACCTGATCACTGAGGTCGTCTCCGGAATCCGCGGACTGCTCCTCGGCGGAAAGATCAGTCAGGACCGCGCGGAAGAGGCGCTGTCCGCACTGGCTGACGCGGAGATCGAGCTGGTTGATGTGCGCCCGCACCTCGCCCGTGTGTGGCAGTTGCGCGCCAACATGACGGCATACGATGCGGCGTTCGTTGCTGTGGCCGAGGCCGAAGAATGTGTGCTCGTAACCGGTGACAGCCGGTTGGCCACCGCCCCGGGAGTCCGTTGTACGGTGAACGTCATCTGACGCGCGGCAAGCAAAGGCCGCCTCAGTTCACCATCTTGCCGTCTCCCGCGAGCCCGGTAAGCTCGGGAGGCGCGAAGACGATGTGCGGCTTGTGCTCTGAACCTGCCAAAACGCAAGAGGACCCCCACTGTCCCGCCCGACCATGGGAGCGTCCTCTCATACCCGTAAATCGTCAACAGAACGGGTGTCCTGGCGAGCGAAGCGAGCGGGACTCGGGTGGGCTCCAGCAGGCCAAGCCGGTAACCAGGCAACGGGTGGGGGTTGGCGAGCGGAGCGAGCGGGGTTTTCGGGGGATCGAAAGGGGGGCGGAGCCCCCCTTGGGAGGCGCTGCCTGGAACTCCCCGCGCGAAGCGCCCTGCGTGGAAGCCCTTGCTTTGGGGCGAGGGGCCCCGGGAGGCGCTGGCTGAGCGCTTGTATGGCGCGGAGCGCCTCCCAGGGCGAAGACCTCGGTTACGGCCAGTCGATGGCCGGGCGGAGGGGGACGCCGGAGCGGCCGGTCTTGTCGAGCTTCACGCCCAGGACCTGGTGGAGCTGGATCTTGTTGCGTTCGAAGCCGACGATGCAGCCCGCCATGTACAGGGCCCACACGCGGGCCGTGCCCATGCCCACCTCCTCGACCGCGTCGTCCCAGTTGGCGTCGAGGTTGTCGCACCAGTGGCGCAGCGTCTTGGCGTAGTGCTCCCTGAGGTTCTCCTCGTGGCGGATCTCGAAGCCCAGGTCCTCCATCTGCCTGATCAGCCAGCCGACCGACTCCAGCTCGCCGTCGGGGAAGACGTACCGGTTGATGAAGCCGCCCTTGTTGAACGTCTTCTCCTTTCCGGTCGGCCGGGTGATGCAGTGGTTGAGGAGCCGCCCGCCCGGCTTGAGCTTGCCGTACAGGAAGGAGAAGTAAGAGGGGAGGTTCGCCTTGCCGATGTGCTCCGTCAGGCCGATCGAGCTGACCGCGTCGAAGCCCGTCTCCTTGACGTCCCGGTAGTCCATGAAGCGGACTTCCGCGAGCTCCTGCAGGCCCGCCTCGGCGATCGCCTTCTGGGCCCACTCGGCCTGCTGCCTGCTCAGCGTCACTCCGATGGCCTTGACGCCGTAGTGCTTGGCGGCGTGCATGACCATGCCGCCCCAGCCGCAGCCGACGTCCAGCAGGCGCATGCCCGGCTTGAGGTCGAGCTTGCGGGCGACCAGGTCGAACTTGGCGAACTGGGCCTCCTCCAGCGTCGCCTCCTCCGAGGGGAACACCGCGCACGTGTACGCCATGGACGGCCCCAGGACCCACTCGTAGAAGCGGTTGGAGACGTCGTAGTGGTGGTGGATGGCCTCCGCGTCGCGCTGCTTGGCGTGGCGGGAGCCCAGCCTCGCCAGGGCACTCTGGCGCATCTCCTGCGGGGGCGGCGGCACGCGCATGAGGAGCGGCTTGACACCCAGGGCGCGGACGGCGGCGATCTTCTCCTGGGTGGTCAGGTCGTTGGTGGTGATGTTCCACATGCGGTCGAGCAACGTGTACAGGTCGCCGTGCACGTCGAGGTGGCCGGAGATGTACGCCCTGGCCAGGCCGAGCTCGCCCGGCGCGTGCGCCAGGTAGGAGACCGCGATCGGGGACTTGACCTCGAGGGCAAGGTCGGCCCCGTCCGGCCCTGCCTTGCTGCCGTCATAGGCCTGGAACGCGACGTTCGCTTCCGCGCCGACGATCTTCTCAAAGATGCTTGCCAGAGCCAATCTGCTCACCTTCCCCGTACACATTTTTCGTACAGGTCCAGCAGGCGACCATTCGGGTCGTATTCCCGCTTGACCGACCAGTAGGCATCGCCGTTGTACAGCTGCCAGAACTGCTCGCGAGCGTAGAAAGAGGTCGAATAGAGCGACTTGTGGCCGTCGAGCTCGTGCACTTCACGCTCGATCAGCCGGTTGTAGTAACCGTCGAACTGCCCTCGCGGCAGCGGCACCATGCCCCAGAATCCGAAGTTGACGTACAGTTTGCCCGGCTCGAGGGGATAGAGCGGCCAGCGGGAGCCGGCCCGCAGCGGGCACATCCACACCGGAGTCATGCCCACCTGGTCGTGGAAGAACTCCAGGAACTCCGCCCCTCGCTCGACCGGCGTCTCGACGTCCTGGATGACGGACTCCTGCACGGGCTGGTCACGCCACCTGTCGATGCGGGCGGTCAGTCCGTACTTCCGGTCGAGCGCCACCAGGCGGCGGTAGACGTCGGAGCGCATCCAGCGGCGCGGCATGAGCGAGCGGACGACGGGCTGCTGCACCCCGAACGCGCGCGAGCACCAGAACCAGTCGGTGTCCCAGCGCCACAGGTAGTCGCGGATGGTCAGCCAGTCGCGGTTGCGCTGCCTGATCGACTGGTAGTAGATGCGCATCCCGGTGTAGTCGGAGACGTAGGGGGCGCGCTCGGCGAAGCGGCCGAGCGTGATGTACATCTCCCCCGGGCTGAAGAAGACGCCGTCCACGAAGTCGACGCTCTCGCCGTCGTGGACCATGCTCTCGCAGATCTCCTGCATGGCCAGCATGCACTTGGCCGCGTCGGTGAACTTGACGTGCGTGAGGTGCACGTACGGCTGGACCTTACGCAGTTTGATCCTGATGCGCAGTGCGTAGCCGAGCGTGCCGTAGGAGTTGGGGAACGACCGGAAGAGCTCGCGGTGCTCGTTGTCGTCACGCGCCACGATGACGCGACCGTCGCCGGTGAGGATCTCCAGCTCCTCCACCGACTCGTGCGGCAGGCCGTCCCTGAAGCTGCTCGACTCGATGCCGAGCCCCGTCACGGCGCCGCCGAGCGTGATCGTCTTGAGCTGCGGCACCACGTACGGCATGAGCCCGTACGGCAGTGTCGCGTCCACCAGGTCCTCGTACGTCGTCATGCCCTGGACCTCGGCCGTCATGGTCTCAGGGTCGACGCTGATGACCTCGTCGAGATCCCTGGCCGAGAGCTTGGCCGTCCTGCCGGAGTCGCGGAACCTGAAGAGGTTGGACGTGGACTTGGCCAGGCGCGGGGCGGCACCGCCCGGAATCTCGGCGTACGACTGCCGGATCTGCTCTACTGCCCGCTGGTGTGTCGACATCGTCGTCGCCACGGAAGCACCCCCTTGAGCTGGTAGAGATCGTCGCGTAAGACGGTATCTCTCACGAGCTACTCGGAACAGACCGGGGTCGTTAAAGACACGAAAACTGTTTATAGTGCCAGGTGAAATGCCTACGTGGTAGGTGATTGAGTAAACTTCCTGGAGATCGTCGGAGATACGCCGTTGAGCACGTTGTCAACCTCGCGGCCCTCGACGGCGGCGGTGAGGTTGTCCAGGGTGGCCGTGAGCAGGCGGCCGGTGGCCTCCGACGTGACGCCCGCGACGTGCGGCGACAGCAGGACGTTCGGGAGGTCCCGCAGCGGGTCGTCCGCGGGCAGGGGCTCCTCGTCGAAGACGTCCAGCGCGGCGCCGCCCAGATGGCCGTCGCGCAGGGCCGCGACCAGCGCCTGCTGGTCGACGACGCCGCCCCGCGCGGCGTTCACGAGCAGCGCGCCCCGCTTCATCTCACGGGGATCGACCAGGCCCCGGGTCTCGTCCGAGAGCGCGATCACCACGACCACGACGTCACTCGAGGAGATGAGCGCAGGCAGGTCCGCGAAGGCGGGGTCCTGGCGGGGCGTGCGGGTCCAGTACGAGACCTCGCAGCCGAGCGCGCGGAACATCTCCGCGCTGGTGGCGCCGATCGGTCCGTAGCCGACGATGCCGACCCGCAGGCCGCGCAGCTCGCGGGGCTGCAGGCCCTGCTGCGGCCACTCCCCCGCGCGTACGGCGGCGTCGGCGGCGGCCAGCTTGCGCGACAGGGAAAGGGTGGCGGCCAGGCACCATTCAGAGACCGCCACCGCGCTGACTCCCGGCGTGTTGGCCAGCGGCACCCCGGCCGCCGCCAGAGCGTCCACGTCGTGGCCGTCCACGCCCACGGACGGCTGCTGCACGAACGCCAGCAGCGGCGCGGCCTTGACCGCCTCGGCGTCCAGCGCGAGCGTGCCCGTCCAGTCGCCGAGCACGATCTCCGCCTCGGGCAGCGCGGCCAGGAGTGCGTCCTTGTCGCGGGCCGCGGGCACGCGTACGGTCACCTGGTCGCCGAGCGGGGCGAGCAGGTGACGCAGGAGCTCCTCGGGGAGCGGGGGCAGGGCGAGCAGGTTCCAGGGGGTCATGCCCCCACAGTAAAGCTGCTGATCACCTGCCGCATAAGCCCCTTGTTACGTATCCACTGGGCCTCGGTGGCCGTCCAGGACAGGATGTATGCGGCGTCGCCGACAGCCACGACCCGCCGTACCTCGTGGTACCTGGTGCCCGGCGTGGCCCAGCGGGCGTCGCCCCCGGTGCCCGCGGTCCAGGAGAACTCCCACTCCGCCGCCTTGGTGCCCTGGTGCACGACCATCCTGCGGCCGCGGTTGACGATGTCCTGGGCGCTCTGCTTGAACGTCTCCTCCGAGTCGCGCAGGACCTGGTTCGGGTCGTTGCTGGAGTAGACGGCCTGGACGCCGAAGTGCGCGCTCCTGTCCCTGCGGGTCCACTCGGTGTACGCCTCGCCGAGCGCGCCCTGCCAGCCGGTCGGCCGCATGATCGACCAGCCGTCACGCGACTTCCACGCCCGTACGAGCGGGACGACCCTCGTCACGCTCGGCGTCGGGGTGGGCGTCGCGCTCGGCTGCGTGGTCTGCGCGGCCGGCGTGAGCGGACTGGTCGCTGCGGCGGGCTGGGCGGTGGCGCGCGGGGTGCCCTCCGCCGGGGAAGCGAGCTTGAAGTACGCCACCGCGCCGCCCGCGACCACCACCACCGCGGCCGCGGCCGCCGCGAGCACGGCCCGGCCCAGGCCGCCGCCCGGCTTCTTGTCCGGCACGTCCCGATCGTTGTACGCGGGCCTGGTCGCGAGAATGTCCGCGAGCAGCTGGTCGGCCTCTTCGGCGTTGACCCGCTGCTCCGGCTCCTTCTGCAGCAGGCCTTTCAGGATCGGATGCATGATCGGCGGGATCCTGCGATAGTCGGGCTCCTCGCTGAGCAGCGCGTTGAGCGTCGACATGGGATCGCCCCGCTCGAACGGCGAGCGCCCCACCATGCACGCGTACAGCGTGGCGCCCAGCGACCACAGGTCGGAGGGCGGCCCCGCGTTCTCGGCGCGGACCCGCTCCGGGGCGAGGAAGCTCGGCGAGCCGGTCACCATGCCGGTCTTGGTGAGCGAGGGGTCGCCCTCGACCTGGGCGATGCCGAAGTCCATGAGCACGGCCCGGCCGTCGTCGGCCAGCAGGATGTTGGACGGCTTGACGTCCCGGTGCAGAATGCCCGCCTCGTGGGCGGTCTTCAGCGCGGACAGCACCTGCCGGCCCAGTTCCGCCGCCTCCCGCACCGGAAGCGCGCCCGAGGTGAGCACGACCTCCTCGACCGTGGGATGGCGCAGCAGCTCCATCACGATCCACGGGCGGCCGCCCTCCTCGACGACGTCGTAGATCGCGACGACGGACGAGTGGCTCAGCTTGGCCGCGGTACGGGCCTCACGGGCGGTCCTCAAGAGCTGGCGCTCCTGCTCCCCCGGCGACAGCCCGTCGGGCAGCAGCACCTCTTTGATGGCGACCTGCCGGTTGAGCAGGGTGTCCTGCCCTTCCCAGACCACGCCCATGCCACCGCGGCCCAGCTCACGCACTAACTGGTAGCGGCCTGCGATGAGCCGGTTGCTATCCGAAACCATGTCCTACCCCTGTAGACCACCCGAACATAGTGGGCAAGTTTCCCATACCTCCCACGCCTTCGCCGGAAGGTCGGGAAGGCCGCTTGCGAGAGATCACCGAAGGTTGTTCTACTGGGGGAATGCCTGAAGTTCGTAGAGGCCCGTTGGCCGGGGTGCGCGTGCTGGAGCTGGCCGGGCTCGCCCCAGGGCCGTTCGCCGGGATGATGCTGGCCGACCATGGCGCCGAGGTGCTGCGGATAGACCGGGTCAAGGCGGTCTCCGACCGGCCGCGCAGCGACGTCATGGACCGCGGCAAGCGCACGGTCGGGCTGGACCTGAAGGCGCCCGAGGGCGTGGCGGCGTTCAAGGAGCTGGCGCGGCACGCCGACGTGGTGATCGAGGTGTTCCGGCCGGGCGTGGCCGAGCGGCTCGGGATCGGCCCTGAGGACCTGCGTGCCGTCAACGAGCGGCTGATCTACGGCCGGATGACCGGCTGGGGGCAGGACGGGCCGCTGGCGCCCACGGCCGGGCACGACATCGACTACATCGCAGTCTCCGGCGTCCTGTCGATGCTGGGCCGCGAGGGCGACAAGCCGACCCCGCCGATCAACATCCTCGGCGACTTCGCCGGGGGCGGGCTCATGCTCGCGTACGGGGTGCTGCTGGCCCTGTTCGAGCGCGAGCGCACCGGCAAGGGGCGGGTGATCGACGCGGCCATGGTGGACGGGGCGTCGATCCTGTTCTCGATGTTCTACCAGGCCGCACAGAGCGGCCACTGGGGGCCGCGCGGCACGAACCTGCTCGACACCGGCGCCCCGCAGTACGACACGTACGAGACGGCCGACGGCCTGTTCGTGGCGGTGGGGTCGCTGGAGCCGCAGTTCTGGGACGCGATGGTCACCGTGATGGGGCTGAGCGGCCTGCCCGACAGGAACGACAGGGCGCAGTGGCCCGCGCTGAAGGCCCGCCTGGCGGAGGAGTTCAAGAAGCGGACGCGGGCGGAGTGGGAGGCGTTGTTCGAGGGCTCCGACGCGTGCGTCTCGCCCGTGCTGTCCATGGCCGAGGCCGCCGCCCACCCGCACAACACCGCCCGGGGCTCCTTCGTCGAGATCGGCGGCGTCACCCAGCCGGTGCCCGCGCCCCGCCTGATCGGCGTCCCCGCGCAGGACCTCTCCCCCGCCACGCGCCTCACCGACCTTTCCCAGTGGGGACTGTCCCAAGAGGAGGCGGAGAAACTGCGCGGGCAGGGCGTGCTCGCGTAGTCCTTCAGACCGCTATATGGCCTCTAGACCGCTATATACAGGTCCACACCCTCCGGGTGGTGCACCTCCAGGTCCGTGGTGAACGCGCGGGACGGCGTACCCCCCGACTCGGTGTGCTTCCACACCTGCTGCCACGCGTCGACCAGGGCCTGCGGCATCGGGCCGCGGGCCGCCAGCTTGAGCGACCGCGCGGCCGGCACGCGCACGGCCACCATGCCCTCCGGCAGCCGCGGCACGGTTCGCACCCCGGTGCCGACGATCTGCGTGTAGGCCCCGTTGTGGTCGCTCTCGTAGTCGGTCAGCACGGCGTAGAGGTTCTCGTCAACGCGCCCCGGCACATGCGCGAAAGCCCCCGGAGCGCCCGCCCGCTGCCACAGCGCGGGCAGCTTGGCCCGCGCCGGATCCATCTCATCGGCATTCGTGGTACGTACGGCGAAGCCGACCACGATCAGCTCGGCCCGTTCTATGACGTCCACAGGCCCTCCTCCCCCAAAAGTGTCCCGGCCGATCATAAGCCCCCGCGAAACGCGGAACCGCTTGTTGCGCCGTCACCGCATAAGATGGACGAACGTGAAGTTTCTCAACGGCCTCGAGCCTCACCACGATCTGACCTACAGCGACGTGTTCATGGTGCCGTCGCGCTCCTCGGTCGGTTCCCGGCTCGAAGTCGACCTCTCCGCGCACGACGGCACGGGCACCACCATCCCCGTCGTCGTCGCCAACATGACCGCGGTCGCCGGCCGCCGCATGGCCGAGACCGTGGCACGGCGGGGCGGCATGGCCGTGATCCCGCAGGACATCCCGCTGGACGTCGTGACGAACGTCATCGACTGGGTCAAGAAGCGCGACCTCGTGCACGACACTCCGCTCACCCTCACCCCCCACGACACGGTCGGCGAGGCGCTGCAACTGCTGCCCAAGCGGGCGCACGGCGCGATCATCGTGGTCGACTGGGAAAACCGGCCGGTCGGCGTCGTGACCGATGCCGACTGCCAGGGCGTCGACATGTACACCCAGCTCTCGCAGGTCATGTCGAGCGAGCTGCTGACACTGCCCGCCGGGCTCGACCCGCGGGCCGCCTTCGACCGGCTGCACGAAGGGCGGCACCGGCTGGCGCCCATCGTGGACGGGAACGGGCGGCTGGTGGGCATACTCACCCGGCTGGGCGCGCTGCGCGCCACCCTCTACCAGCCCGCCGTCGACGCCCAAGGGCGGCTGCGCATCGCGGCCGCGGTCGGCGTGAACGGCGACGTGGTGGCCAAGGCCAAGGAACTGCTGGCGGCCGGGATCGACTGCCTGGTCGTCGACACCGCGCACGGCCACCAGGAGAAGATGCTCTCGGCTCTGCGCGCCGTCAGGGCGCTCGATCCCGGCGTGCCCGTCGCGGCGGGCAACGTGGTGACGGCGGAGGGCGTGCGCGACCTGGTGGACGCGGGGGCCGACATCCTCAAGGTCGGGGTCGGGCCCGGCGCGATGTGCACGACGCGGATGATGACCGGGGTCGGCCGGCCGCAGTTCTCGGCCGTGCTGGAGTGCTCGGCCGAGGCCCGGCGGCTGGGGCGGCACGTGTGGGCGGACGGCGGAGTGCGCCATCCGCGCGACGTGGCGCTGGCGCTGGCCGCGGGGGCGTCCAACGTGATGATCGGCTCGTGGTTCGCGGGGACGTACGAGTCGCCCGGCGACACCCATACCGATGCGAACGGGCGCAAGTACAAGGAGAACTTCGGCATGGCCTCCGCACGGGCCGTGCGGCTGCGGACGGCCGAGGACTCGGCGTTCGAACGGGCCAGGAAGGCGCTGTTCGAGGAGGGCATCTCGACCTCCCGCATGTACCTGGATCCGAAGCGGCCGAGCGTGGAGGACCAGATCGACGGCATCGTGGCGGGGCTGCGGTCGGCGTGCACGTACGCGGGTGCGTCGAACCTGGAGGAGTTCCACGCGCAGGCCGTCATCGGGATCCAGAGCTCGTCCGGGTACGCCGAGGGGATGCCGCTGCACCAGAGCTGGTAGTCAGGTCCTCCGCCAGCCGCCGGCCGCGTGGATGCCGCCGTCCACGTGCAGCGTCGTCCCCGTGACGAACCTGGCCAGGTCGCCGGCCAGGAACACGGCCGCGCCCGCGGCGTCACCCGGGCCGCCGAGGTGGCCGAGCGGCGGAACGCGTACCGGGTCATAGGGCAGCGGGCGGGCCAGCATGCGTTCGCGCACGCCTGCCTCGCCCTCGGTCTGGACGGCGTCGGGCGCGATCGCGTTCACCCTGATGCCCCTGGGGGCCAGCTCCAGCGCGAGCGTCTTCGTCAGGCTCTCCAGGCCCGCCTTCATCGCCGCGTACACGGCGAAGCCCGGCGCGGCCTGGTGGGCCTCGCTCGACGTCACGTTGATGATCGAGGCGCCCGGCGACATCAGCGGCAGCAGCTGCCGGGTCATGCCGGTGACCTGTGTGAAGTTCTCCTCGATGAGGATCTGCTCGCCGCGGGGCGAGGTGTCGGCGAACGAGGCGTGGAAGGTGCCACCCGCGTTGTTGACCAGGACGTCCACGCGGCCCCAGCGCTCGCGTACGGCCTGGGCGAAGATCTCCACCGCCACGTGGTCGCGTACGTCGAGGGTCATCGCCAGCTCGGCGCACGGCCTGTCGCGGTCGCAGACGGCGACGTGGGCGCCGAACGCGGCGAACGCCTCGGCGATCGCCAGCCCGATGCCCCTGGCCGCCCCGGTGACGACGGCCACGCGGTCGGTGAGCAGAATCGCATCGGGAGAAAGGGCGACCATGAACGATGACGATATCCCGACCGCATAGAGTCGTCGGGTCTCATTGTTAACAACAGTCAACTGGAGCACTTCGTGGCACTCGAAAAGCCCGAGATCGACTTCCCCGAGGGCAACCCGCCCGCCGACCTGGAGATCGTCGACCTGACCGTGGGTGACGGCCCGGAGGCCAAGCCCGGCCATCACGTACGCGTCCACTATGTGGGCGTGGCCTTCTCGACCGGGGAGGAGTTCGACGCGTCGTGGAACCGCGGCGAGGCGTTCGAGTTCCCGCTCGGCGCTGGGCGCGTCATCGCTGGCTGGGACCAGGGGGTCGCGGGCATGAAGGTCGGCGGGCGGCGCAAGCTGGTCATCCCGCCGCAGCTCGGCTACGGCAGCCGGGGGGCCGGCGCCCGCATCAAGCCGAACGAGACGCTCATCTTCGTCGTCGACCTGCTCGGCGTGAGCTAGCGGCTCTCACGGGGGCGGGCCACCCACCACGGCCTCTCGCGGCCTTTGCGGCGGCCCGCCCCCTCACACGTCTTACGGCCATTTGCGGTAGCCCGTTTTCATGGAGTACAGCGGGATCCCTTGACGATGATCTGGGCCGTGCCGGGAACAAGGCAGACACTTGGTCGATATCGGGTGGGGAAATGTCGGCGGCGTGAGGCACCATAGGCGTGTGCTTCTGATCGACGTGGTCCGGGTTTCCGAGGCGGTGACGCACACGTCCGCCCGGCTCGGCAAAGTGGGCCATCTGGCGGAGCTGCTCGGCCGGGTCGGCCCGGAGGAGGCGGAGATCGCGATCTCGTACCTCTCGGGTGAGCTGCCCCAGCGGCAGGTGGGCGTGGGCTGGCGCACGCTGGAGGACATCCCCCAGCCCAAGCTGGCCGCCACCGCCACGCTGAGCGCCGTCGACGAGCTGCTGAGCAGGATCAAGGCGGTTTCCGGGGCGGGCTCGCAGGCCGCGCGCAAGGCTCTGGTGACCGAGCTGTTCGCGGGGCTGACGAGCCAGGAGCAGCAGTTCATGCGCCGGTTGTTCTTCGGCGAGCTGCGGCAGGGCGCGCTCGACGGCGTCATGATCGAGGCGGTGGCCAAGGCGTCCGGCGCGCCGTCGGCCGACGTGCGGCGCGCGCTCACGCTGCGCGGCTGGCTCCCCGCCGTGGGTGCGGCCGCGCTGAGCGGCGGGGTCGAGGCGCTGCGCGCGTTCCGACTCGAGGTGGGGCGGGCGGTCTCGCCCATGCTGGCGGGCAGCGCGCCCAATGTGGCCGCCGCGCTGGAGAAGGCCGGAGCCCCCGCGGCGCTGGAGTGGAAGCTCGACGGCATCCGCGTGCAGACCCACCGCTCGGGCTCGGCGGTGAAAGTCTTCACGCGTACGCTCGACGACATCACGTCGCAGGTCCCCGAGCTGGTCGAGGCCGTGCTCGAGACGCCGTACGACGATCTCGTGCTGGACGGCGAGGTGATCGCGCTGCGTCCCGACGGGCGGCCGCACCCGTTCCAGGTGACGGCGAGCAGGGTCACCAGCAAGACCAACGTGGCGCAGCTGCGCGAGCAGACGCCGCTGAGCGTGTTCTTCTTCGACGCCCTGCGGGTGGACGGCGCCGACCTGCTCGACCTGCCCTATTCGCAGCGCCAGGAGGTCCTGGTGCGCGCGGTCCCCCAGGGCCTGCTGACGCCGCGGCTCATGACGGGGGATGTGGCGGAGGCGGAGAAGTTCTTCACCGACGTGGTGAAGGCGGGCCACGAGGGCCTGGTGGTCAAGTCCCTGGCCTCCCCTTACGCGGCGGGCCGCCGGGGCGCCGGATGGATCAAGGTCAAGCCGCGTCACACGCTCGACCTGGTGGTGCTGGCCGCCGAGTGGGGCCATGGGCGGCGCGAGGGCAAGCTCTCCAACCTCCACCTCGGGGCGCGTGACCCCGCCGGTGGGTTCGTGATGCTCGGCAAGACGTTCAAGGGGCTGACGGACGAGCTGCTGGCCTGGCAGACCGAGCGCTTCCTCGAGCTGGCCGAAGGGCCGACCGATCGGTGGACGGTGACGTTGCGGCCCGAGCTCGTGGTGGAGATCGCCTTCGACGGGGTCCAGCGCTCGCCGCGCTATCCCGGCGGCATAGCCCTCCGTTTCGCACGCGTCCTCCGTTACCGCCCGGACAAACGGGTCGAAGACGCCGACACTGTCGACACGGTGCGCTCGCTGATGTTCTAGGCGCTGCCGACGTCGCCGCGTCGGCGTCGGCCGACCGCCTTCGGAGATCACCACTACCGAGGATCGGCATTCAACAATCCTCGAAGATCTCTATCACCGAAGATCAGCATCTTGATCGGCCGGCAGCGGTATTTCATCCCAGCGATCAAGCCACCTTCCCTGTTTTCCCGGAATTTCCGAAGATCCATGGCTTGAGCTGGACATATATGCGATCTTGTTATCAAAGTGAGATATATCACTGGACGTCGCATTAAGTTGCCTTTACCTGGCCTTTGTCGCATATCTTCTTCCCCATCGTGCGGGACCCCCCATCCCGCCTGAGGATCGGCCGCTGGATGCCCTCCACCCCAAGGGCTGCGGCCTTTCCCTGTCTTATCCCCTACCTAGGACTGTGGTTTACCTTGGGTCAGCATTCCCTCAAGCCATCCCCTCAGGATCGCAAGCTCACCGCAGGCAAGCGCTGGATCACCGCCGCAGCCGGCGCCGCCGTCGTGGCCGCCGCCTCCACCACCGCCTGGGCCGCCATCGGCAACACCGACTCCCCCGAACACGGCGCGACCGCTCCCACTCCGTCCCAGGCCAAGCCCCTGAACGAAGCCGCCCGCCAGCCGACTCCCCAATCGCCCTCCCCGACCCCCAAGCCCGCGGCGGCCCGCCCGAAGACGACCAAGTCCCCGGCGACAGCGCGGCCGAACCCCACCAAGTCCACGGTGACGAGCCACTCGAAGTCGGCCACCGATTCCGCGGCGACCCCGAAGACCACCAGATCCCCCTCGACCACCAAGTCCCCGTCGCCCAAGCCGAAGACCCGCGTACTCGCGTCCGGAACCTGCGGCGCCTCCTACTATGACGAGGGCCAGATGACGGCCAGCGGCGAACGCTTCAACCCCTCCGCCATGACCGCCGCCCACAAGACCCTCCCGCTGGGGAGCAAGGTCCGCGTCACCAACCCGAACAACGGCGAATCCGTCACGGTCCGCATCAACGACCGTGGCCCGTACGTGGGCGGCCGCTGCCTCGACCTCTCACGAGCCGCCTTCGCCGCCATCGGCAACACCGGCGCCGGGGTGATGCGCGTCAAGTATGAGGTCCTGTCCCGCTGACAACCCGCCGCCCCTGCTGCTCGGCCCCCTGAAACTGTGGAGGGGCGGGGGGTGTCGCCCGTAGAAGCCCTGCGGGCGGGCGGACCCCGCCACATAACCGCACGTACATACCGCGGCGGCGCCCACCGCCCCAAGAACGCGACGACGGACACGACCGCCTCGACCGGAGCGCAGCAGTGCGCCCGGACCAGGCCGCCGGCAAGGCCGCAGCTCTCCTCGGCGACGCCTCCGCACACCTCCTCGACAACGCGTATGTGCAGCCTTGTCGCGCCGTGGCGGACTGCAACGGCAGGAAGGAGCCCCCGCCGCAAGCTCCCAGCAAGGGGCACCTCCGTTGAGATGACGGTTGTGCTGAACCGTCTGGCGTCAGCCCTGAGGCTACGTCGACGTCTTTCCGGGTAGCTTCAGCTTCGCCACGACTCCTGCGTGGTCGGACGGCCACAACCCCGACGGTGTACGGTCGCTCTCCTCCTCTCCGACGAGGTGGATATCCTTCACGTCGAAGTCACCCCGGAGCAGCACCAGATCAATTCGCAATCTCAAGGTGGAGACCGGATTGCGTAGGTCGGGCGCCTGACAGCAGGTGGCGCCCGGTTCGCTGGGGTGCTCTTTGCTCCAGGCATCGGCAAAACCCGAATTGAGCAGGAATTGGTACGTCGGGAACGTCGGGTTCTGTGGGTCATCAGCAGTGGTATTGAAATCGCCCGCGAACACCACCGGAAGCTTGGTGTTCGCGGCACTCGCGACAAGCTCTTGCGCCTGTGCCCGCTGGATGGTGAATGGCGGTGTCGGCTCCAAGTGCGTCGTGACGAATCGGAAGGTGCGACTACAGACGGTGGCGTCGACCGACGCCCAACCAGCCCGAGAGGCGATCGAGCCGACTGGCGATTGGAGCACTTGCTGGATCGCGTACGTCTGCACCTGCAGGTTCGACAGCTTGACGCGCCTGAGCGCATCGACCCGAGCCAGGATCACGCTTCGCTCGCTGATGCGTACGTCGAAGCCAAGCGTGCTCGGGGCCTCGGCATCGAGTTCGGGCACGATCGCTACTGCCTCGTAATGTTGGCCCAGCCGGTTGAGCGCGGCGAGGAGGGCATTGAGCTGGTCTGATTTCACGTTTGTCGCGGGCGGCGACCCGGTGCGCAGGATGTCGGCCTCCTGCAGGCCCACGAGATCGGGCTTGTCCCGGGCGACTTCGCGGGCCACCGCGGCGGCCCGCTCATTCGGATCCGAGGCCAGAATGTTCTGATATGTCAGTGTCACTGCCGCGACGAATTCCGCTGGTGTCTTCGCGCTGAAAATAGCCTGGAAATCACTTCCCACGTACATGTTCTGCGTCATGACGCGCACGTCCGGATCAGTGCACCCGTTCGCGGCTGCAGCCGACTCGCCTTTACGGTAATCAACCCTTTGCCGGCCGTGGACATCCTCCGAGCTCTGCCGGCTCGATCGGTTCTGCGTGCCCGAAACGGACTCGTTGAGGTTGACGACGCGCAGCACCTTCTGGCTCTGGCCCTTGTGCTGCCGCTGCCTGTTCCTGCTCGTGTTCTTGTTGCGGCTGACGGCCGGGTCGGGGGAAGCGGGGCGGATGGCCTCGCGGCTAGGAACGCCTCCCATGTCGGCATGGGCGGAAGCGGCGGTGGCAGTGCCGCCCACGGCGGCACTGCTGCCGGTCAGCAGAACGCCGGTCGCGAGAAGCGCGACGAGAGTGTTTGACTTGGGCAATTAAGTTCACCTTTGCACGGATTTCCGACATCTCCCACAATTGGGGGAGGATGCTCTATTAATGACCTGTCCCATGGATCATCCCATGCCGCCTTAGCTCTCCTTGGCGCGCCAGACGCAAACGATCTCCCTCTTTCTCTTTCCCTCTTTATGGGCATTGGTTACTATTCGCCGCCCGACGTCACCTGCTTTCTTCGGATATTCCATTCGATGCGCCACAATCGCGCTGCTTGCGCCATAATGAGAGGGTGATACAGCCTTTCCGTGGCAGCGCCGCTCCCGTTCCCCATCCAGGCAGCGTCGTACTCCTCCGCCAGGCGTAGTTGTAGGCGGCCGTAAAGGTCCGCCGGTTTGTCGGCCGGCATGCGGCCCACCGCCACGCTGGAGGTCAGGGCTGGGCATGGTCAGTGTGGTCGGTATCGGTTCTCGCCCTACTCAGGTCAGTGCTGTCGGGCCTGCCTGACATCGACGTAACCAGGTGGCGCGACGAGGACCTGGTGGACCTGCTCGACGACCACGCGGGCGAGATCGGGAGTTATCACCGACGGGCCCGCCGACAGCGGCCGACATCCGGTATGCGGCGCTGGAGGCGCGTCTTGGCGCGGTCGAGCGGGAGGCCGTGACCCCCACGCAGCTCGCTGAGATGTGGGCACCGAGACCTCCACAACCGGCCCGCACCATAACCAACCAGCCGCGCGGGCATGACGTGGCGCCACCCCACCCGCACACAACTCGGGCCGCCGCAGGGCTGTCAAGCGCCGCCGACGCGGCTCTCCCCCGGTGCCCACGGCCGACTTGACGGATGATCGTGAGAGTGATGGGATCCGTCGTCAGCGTCGCGGTGTATCCGGCAAGCAGACCGCCGAGGGCATGGAGGCGCCGGAACATGGGACACCCATGGAAACACCCACCACCCCCGACGAACGTCTCAAAGCGTTCGGCAACCAGTTGATCAACGTGCATGCCTGGCTCCGCGAAGAGCTGGCCAACCTACGCGACGACGTCGACGCCCACCTGGCGGGCGGCTCCGCACGCCCCCGCGAACTGCCGGCCCATTGCCTGGCGTTCTGCTCGGCTCTGGAGCGTCACCACACCGGCGAGGACGCCGCGGCCTTCCCAGCGCTGGCCGAGCAGTTCCCCGCGCTGCGGCCGGTGCTTCAGGAGCTGACCCGCGACCACCAGATCGTCAGCGACATCCTGCGCAGACTGCAGAACCTCCTGGACGGCCTCGGCAACAACGACGCCGCCCAGCCCCGGCACGTGCAAGCCGAACTGGACGGCCTGGCAGCCCTCCTGGAATCACACTTCACCTACGAAGAGCGGAAGATCGTCGCAGCCCTCAACGCGCTGGCCGCCCCCGACTGGGACGACGCACCACCCGCCTTCCTGCTCACCGCCCCCGTCGAGCAGGACAACGTGAGCGACAACGCCCGTCACCCCTGACCAGGCTGGCGTCAGCGTGGCCGCGCCCCCGGGGCACGCCAAACGGACCAAGCGCAGGTGCAGTAATTGCACGGGGCGGCGTGTCCCTCAGGGATGTTGCCATGAGCGCTCCCAGCGCGAGGCGCACACTCCCGCGCCGGAGCCGGTACCCCGCACCGGGCGGCGCAATCCCCGCACTGAGCGGCGCGATCCCCGCACTGAGCGATGCAATACCCGTGCTGAGCGGCGCGATCCGCCTGCTGGGGCAGGTGGCGTCACCTCGCCACTGACGTCACTTCACCAGGCGCAGCGTCAAGGGGTAGCGGAAGTTGCCTTCCGCCAAGGATGAAATGCCGCCGACGATGGCGAGGACGACGGCCGCGACCCAGATGATCGGCAGCAGCACGACGCCGATGACCGTGAACGGCAGAATGACCGTCGCCCCCACCACTGTGATCTGGAAGTTGAGCGCCTCCAGCGCCTGCCTCCGGATGTAGGGCGAGGTCTTGCCTCCAGTGAGCAACAGGATGAGCGGACCAATGATCGGGATGCCGACGACCATCAGCAGGTGGCCGACGGCGGCGCCGAGGCGTTCGTTGCTCTCCGGCGCGCGCTCAGGGCGGCCCGGGGGCGGGAGCGGCGCCAGCCGGGGCACGGCCTGCGTGCCGTACAGCTCGGCCATGATGGGCATCAGATCACCGTGCGTGCGCGCCGTCATCGCGCGCTCCAGCCGGTCGTCGAACTCGAGCTTGTCGAAGCGCCCCTCCGCGTAGGCCACCTTGACGTGCTCGACCACGTGCTCTCGGTCCTGGTTGGTGACGCGCAGATGAGCTGGCGGCACCTGTCCCGGCCCGGGGGTTTTCGGTACCCCAGCCATAATCGCCATGCCTCTCCCTAGCGAATCGAGTAGTCACCTCCATAGTGCGTTCTTCGGAACCCTCGGTGCCATCGGGAGAATCCCGGATGTGTCCCCTAGATCATCCCCGACGCGCGTCGGCTTCAGACGGTATAAAAAGGATTCATGAGATGGCGAGACCGCTACGGCATTCGTCGGCTTCGCGGCCGGAAGATCGCGAAGTTCGACCGCGAGGCGACAGACGCCGACATCGAAGCGCTCATCGCCTTCGCCCGTTCGCGGCGCGGCGTCGAGTTCTACGTCGAACCGGAGACTTTCGCCACTGACACGACCGCTGTGGCGGTCGCCGACGACGGCGAATGGACGAGGCGGAGGGTCGGCTCTCCCGCCGTGATTCACAAGGTTGCTCGCGATCTTGCCCTCCCGGTGTACGACGTTCAGCTCACTGGATATCCGCCGCGCATGCGTGCTTACAACGAGCGTCGCCGCCGAGAGGAAGACAGCCTGTAACCGACCCAAACCCCGACCCCGGCTCCAGCCCCAACCCCGACGACCCACGACCTCGGCCCCAACGCGCTGGCGGCTGGCGGCTGGCGGCTGGCGGCCTGAGGTTACGCCCGGTGGGAGTAGTACGGGGCGATGGTGTGTCGAGGTGAGTGTGCCTCGCGGTTGCAGGGTCAGCCGGGTGGGGTTTGCGGGTCGTCGTCGTCCAGCAGGTTGACCAAGGGGAGGAGCCAGGACGGGTGGGGTGGCCCCATGGCGGCGTCGAGCTCGGCCGGGGTAGGGAGGCGGCCCCGGAGGATGGTGGGCGAGAGCAGGTTCTGAAGGGCGTGCATAAGAAGGTTGGCCATCGAGTAGCCGGGGTCGATGGTCAGGGCGCGCTCCAGGGCGATCGTGGCCTGGACGCTGTTTCCGGCGCGCCAGGCGGCCATGGCCAGGAGGGATGCCGCCGGCGGGGTGAAGCGCGGCTCCAACCTGCGGGTCAGGTCCTTCCAGAGGAGTGCGTGGGAATCTTGCATGAGGGTCCAGGCCTCGTCGCGGACTCTGGTGATTGCCAGAGCGAGGCCCAGCTTCGCGGCCTCCGCGTCGTCCAGGCGGCCACCCTCCTCATGGGTTTGCAGCGCTGATCGCACCCTGTCCAGGCTCTCTGTCACGTAGTGGGTGGCGAAGGTGTCGAGATTTGGGGTGGTTGTCAGGCCGGCTCGGAATTCTGTGATCGCGTCGGCTGTGGCGCGGCGCATCGCCATGCGTACCGGGCCGGCGAGGGGGGCGATGGTGCGTTCCAGAGATTCGCGGTCCGGGAGGGCGACCAGGCCGCGTACCGTCGCCTCGGCGGCGATCTGGCTGGTGGACAGGTCGTACGGCGTGCCTTCGGCCGGGCAGCACGTCGGCAGGTCGCAGATGTAGGACCAGTAGCGGCCTTCGTGGGCGCGCAGTGCTTCGCCCACGTGGACCTCGGTCTTCACCGCGAGGAGTCTCGCCTCGTCGACTGCCGGCGTGACCAGCTCTCCCGCGCCGTAGCCGACGACCACGATCTCCGTCACGCCCTCCCGGCCGAAGACGGGCTCCAATGCGGAGAGAGTGCCCGGCGGGAACGGGAGGCTCCACCTGGCCACCACCTTGGCCTGGCGGCGGTCGAGGCCGATCACGATGAGGCTGGACTTCGGGTGGAAGCCGACGAGGTACGGCACAGCGGCCAGGATGTCGGTGGGGCTGGTCAGGGTGAGGCAAGGCTCCAGACTGAAGTCGGAGGCGGAGGCGGAGGCGGAGGCGGAGGCGGAGGTGCTGGCGAGGGAGGGGGTCGGTGCCGGGTGATCGGTCGTCATGGGGCCCTAGGGTGCCGGGGACGGCCGGTCGGGCGTCGGGCCGAAAGCGGTTCTGGGGATAAGGGCGGACGCACAGCACGGGGTTGTGGATAACGGCTCCTGGCCGCCTGTGTGATGCGGCCCCAAGATCGTGGTCTCGATGGATGTGCCAACCCCGGCATGGTGGCCCGCACGCCATGCCACCCCGACACAGTGGCCCACACGCAACACGACCCCCGACGGTGTCCAGGAGGGGGTCGTGCGTGGGAGTGGCCGAGGGTGACAGCGGCCCGTCAGGGATGCGGGCGCGCGGAAGCTAAGGAGTGGGGGCCAGGCGGGTGCGGACGAGGAGGGCGGCGCCCGCGACGGCGGCGGGCATCGCGATGACCGCCACGAACGGCACCAGGAACAGCAGGAACACCGCCACCCCGAACCCCAGCGCGCTGGCCTTGTTCGCGCGCAGCAGCGCGAAGCGTGCCTTGCGGGCCATCCCCCGGCGCTCCAGCGCCAGCGTGGTGAGCTCCACTGTCAGGAAAAATCCGGAAACGAGGGCGCCGAGCACCGGCACCACCGTCTGCCCCACCACGGGCACGAAGCCGAGGAGGAACAGCGGCACAGTGAAAAGGAGCACGTAGCACAGGGTGATCAGACTGTCCCTGATGGAGCGCGGCAACGTACGCCACCACGGCTGCTCGTCCGCCGACTCGAGCACGTCCACCGCCGCCGACAACCGCTCGTAGAACGGCTCCCCGATCGCCAGGGTGAGCGCGGCGAACGTCAGCACCGCCAGCGCCAGCCCGCCGAGGAACAGCGCGATCCCCACCAGCGTCCGGAACAGCTCCCGCCAGCTCCACGAATCCGCGAACGGCGTCAGGAACGTGGCCAGGTCAGTGGCGTTGTTGCCGAGAAAGATCAGCGCCGCCACGTACACGGCGAACGCGATCAGCGCCGGGATCAGCCCGAACAGCCACCACCGGCCGTTCCTGGCGACCCAGCCCAACCCCTGGAAGAAGAAGCCGACGCCGGACGTGAAATCGCGCAGTGATCGCATGCCCGGCAGGCTAGCGCCAGAACGACGTCACCGCGTAGCCGAGCTCCTCGAACAGGTCGCGCACCAGCGGCAGCGAGATGCCGAGCACGTTGCCGTGGTCGCCCTCGATGCCCTCGACGAACCACCCGCCGCGCCCGTCGATGCTGAACGCCCCCGCCAAGCTGAGCGGCTCCCCCGTGGCGATGTACGCGGCGATCTCCTCGTCGGACGGCCGGCCGAAACGCACCACGGTGGTGGCCACCTCGGCCGCCTGCTTGCCCGCGGCGACGTCGATCACACAGTGGCCCGTCACCAGGCGGCCCGTGCGCCCCCGCATGAGCCGCCACCGCTCGGCGGCCTCCTCCTTCGTGGCGGGCTTGCCGTACGGGCGGCCGTCCAGCTCCAGGATCGAGTCGCAGCCGATGACCAGCCCCTCGTCCAGCCCGCTCGCGACCGCCTCCGCCTTCGCCTTGGCCAGCACCAGGCTGAGGGCCGCCGGGCTGTAGGCGGAGAACGACTCCTCGTCGACGCCGCTGACGATCACCTTAGGGTCGAGGCCGGCGTTGCGGAGGAGGGTCAGGCGTGCGGGGGAGGCTGAGGCCAGAACGATCACCCGACCAGCCTACCGTTGACCAGCTATGTCACCAATCCGGGTTGGAGGTCCCCGGCGCCAGCTCGTGTCCGTCCGGGGCCCCGTGCCCGCCCGCGCGCAGACCGGGCTCGTACGGCCCGCCCTGCGGCGGCACGGCGCCGCCGAAGATGGCGCCGAGCAGCCCCTCGAGCAGGTCCTCCAGATCGCCGGGCAGGGCGGCCTGCTCCCTGTTCAGGTCGTCGGCCAGGGCGCCCGCGTCCATGTCGCGGCTCGTGGCCCGGTCGGCGAGCAGGGACATGATCATGGGGGCGATCAGGGGCAGCAGCTTCATGATGCTCTCGAAGTCGATCCCGGCGAACTGCGACACCCCGGCCGCCGCCTGCTCCGTCCCCTGGCCGCCCAGCACGTGGCCGAGGATGCTGTGCCCGTCGCGGATCAGCGAGGCCACGTCGCCGCTGAACGGGTCGGTGTCGACGTGGTCGTCGAGCGCCCCGCGCAGGGCCTCGGCCCCGTCCGGGTAGTGGGCGTTGCGGGCCATGCCCCCGATGATGGTGCCCGACACGGCCTGGACCACGTCTCGGGCCGTGGCCGTGTCCGTGCCGAGCATCCCGGCGATCTGCTCCAGTCCTGAGTCTCCGAGCTCGGCGAGGAGCTCGTCATTCAGCGTCACGGCACTCCCCCGATCATGCGGCCCCTCGATCGTTGTTCCGGGAGGGTTCCCCGATCAGGATCGAGCCAACGCCCGATTTGCGCTAATTCTCGGAAAAGCCCGCAGGCTGGACCTCCGGCGCGGCCGCGGAGCTGATCAGGCCCGCCGCCGCGTACGCGCTGGCCTCGTCGAGCGTCTCGTGCTCGAGCAGGGCCTCCACGATGGCGTCGAGCTTGTCGCGGTTGTCGCTGAGGATCTGGATCGCGCGCTCGTAGCACTCGTCCACGATCCGCCGCGCCTCCTCGTCCACCGTGGCGAGCGTCGCGGGCGAGGCCTGCGGCTGCTGGCCGTCGTTGGGCAGGATGGTCAGCGGGCCGACCTTCTCCGACATGCCCCAGCGCCCGACCATGCCCCGGGCGATCATGGTCACCTGCTCCAGGTCATTCTCGGCGCCCGTGGTGATGACGCCGTACACGACCTGCTCGGCCGCCATGCCGCCGAGCGCGCCGGTGATGCGCCCGCGCAGGTACTGCTCGTCGTACGCGTACCGGTCGGTGTCGGGGGTGGACAGCGTGACGCCGAGGGCCCGGCCGCGCGGGATGATCGAGATCTTCCTGACCGGGTCGGCGCCCGGCTGGAGCATGCCGAGCAGCGCGTGACCGGCCTCGTGGAAGGCGGTCCTGGTGCGCTCCTCCTCCGGCATCACGATGCTGCGGGCCGCGCCGAGCTGCAGCTTCTCCAGCGCGTCGGCGAAGTCGGACATCGCGACCTTCTCCCTGCCGCGCTTGGCGGCGAGCAGGGCGGCCTCGTTCACGAGGTTCGCGAGGTCGGCGCCGGTCATGCCGGGGGTGGTCTTGGCGAGCTGGTCGAGGCTGACCTCGCCGTCCAGCGGCACGCTCCGCGTGTGCACCGCCAGGATCGCGGTACGGCCGGCGGCGTCCGGCAGGCCCACCTGGACCGTGCGGTCGAAGCGCCCTGGACGCAGCAGCGCCGGGTCGAGGACCTCGGGACGGTTCGTGGCCCCGATGACGATCACGCCCTCGGCGCCCGAGAAGCCGTCCATCTCGGTGAGGATCTGGTTGAGCGTCTGCTCGCGCTCGTCGTGGCCGCCGATGCCGCCGGCCCCGCCACGGGCGCGGCCGATGGCGTCGATCTCGTCGATGAACACGATCGACGGCGCGACCTTCCGCGCCTCCTCGAAGAGGTCGCGCACCCGCGAGGCGCCCACGCCGACGATCATCTCGATGAACTCGGAGGCGCTGGCCGAGAAGAACGGCACCTTGGCCTCGCCCGCGACCGCCCTGGCCAGCAGCGTCTTGCCGGTGCCGGGCGGGCCAGCGAGCAGCACGCCCTTGGGCAGCTTCGCGCCGAGCCTGCGGTATTTCCCGGGGTCCTTGAGGTAGTCGACGATCTCGACGAGCTCGTTCTCCACCTCGTCGATGCCCGCGACGTCGTCGAACGTGACCCGCACCTGTCCGGCCTCGACCGGCTTGGCCGCCTTGGACTTGCCGAGCCCGCCGAGCCCGCCGCCCATCAGGCTGGCGCCGCGGCGCATGACCCAGATCCACAGCGCGGCCAGCAGCAGCACGGGCAGCAGCGACAGCAGCAGGTTGGAGAAGAAGCCGCGCGTGATCGGCTTGGAGGTGATCTCGACCTGGCCGGTGTTGAGCTGCTGGTCGAGCTGGTCGGTGTTGGCGAACGCCGGGATCTCCGTCGCGAACTTGGTGTAGGAGGAGCCGCTCTCGGGGTTCTTCGCCGACGACCTCAGGTCGCCTTCGACCGAAAGGCCCTGGGCATAGATGTCCTTGACGTTCTTGGCGTTCACCTGCTTGGTGAACTCGGTGTACGAGATCGTCTCGACGGATCCGCTGTCGACGAACGAGGACACCACGAAAAAGCCCGCGTACACCACGAGCAAGGTGACGACGAATCGCCACCAGTTGATCTTGGGCCGGCCTCCGGGCGTGCCGGGCAGGCCCTCCGAACGCCAGGGCGGTTTACCCTTGCCGTTCTTCGGGGCCTGCGGCGTTCCAGAGCGTTCCACGGCGTCACTCCCCACATCGCCGCATACATGATCTTTCTAGCCTAGAACACGCACCCCTGATACCACGCGGCCGATATCACGCCACTGTTTGCGCTGCGAGTCAGGCACTGTGACGAACGCCAGGCCCGGCTTGCTCATTCCCCCGTCCATCACGACGACGGCCGCCCGCGACTGGTGTTTTCCGTATTTGACCCGATAAATCAGCGCCCAGCCGTGTTTGACCGGTTGCGAGGCGAGCCAGGTGATCTTGGAGCCCTGGGGGTGGTGATTGAGCGTCCAGCGGGCGGCCAGCAGTGCCGTGTTGCGCGGGGACTTCTGCCGCATGGTCGGGAGCGGGCAGGTGACGAGCATCCCGCGCAGGCTCGTGCCGCGCTGTCTGGGCAGCACCTGCTTGGTGGTGAACGGCGCCGCGCCGAACGTCTTCCACGGCTTGGCCAGGTTCGGCACGGCCAGCCCGGTACGCACGTCCTTGACGGCCCGGCGAGGGGGCTTGGGCAGGGTCATCCGCTTGACCTTGCGGGTCAGCCTGGGCACGCGCCGGTCGGCGTACAGGGCCTCCATGGCCGTGTAACCCGGCGCGAGCGACACAGCGGGGGAAGGGGTCGGCGTCGCTGTGGCGGCGGGGGAGGGTGCGGGGCCGGACGAGGACGGTGCGGCCGGCGGCGCGGTTACCGGCCCCGCCGCCACCTCGTCCGGCCCTGACGGGAGCACCACGACCAGCGCCGCGGCCACGGCCACGACCGCGCCGACCACGGCGAACCCCCGGTACACCACCCGCATCCGGATATCTCCGATGCGGGAGCGTTTGGGCGGAGAAGCAGGGATTCCAGGTCTCACCTTGGTTCTCAGTCGTGAACCCTTGATCTCTTCTTCCCCATCGAGCACGAGCGGAGCGTACGACATATCCCGCCATCGCGTCCTAGAAGCAACCGAAGTGCAATCATGGCTTCGTGCAACAGGTTGAGCTGCGATTCGACCACGCCTCGCGAGCGTCCCAGACCCACACGAACCTCTCGGCGATCCGGCAGAGCTCAACGGGCCTCTGGGTGGCCGGCGACGAGACCGCCACCTTCGAGCATCTGACGTGGACGGGCGACCACTACGGCGCCCAGCGCACGTTCCGCCTGGCCGACTACGTCAGTCTTCCCGCGGGCCCCGCGGAGGAGGCCGACATCGAGGGCCTGGCCAGGGCGGACGGCCACCTCTGGCTGGTCGGCTCGCACAGCCTCAAGCGCAAGAAGGTCAAGTCGAAGGATCCAGACAAGGCCGCCGAGCGGCTGGCCACGGTGGTCAGGGAGGAGAACCGGTTCATCCTGGTCCGCCTGCCGCTCCACGAGGATACGCCGGGACCTGGAACGGTCCTGTCGGGCAAGGACGGCCTGACCACGCACCTGCGTGACGACCGGCACCTGGCGCCGTTCCTGGAGCTGCCCGGCAAGGACAACGGGTTCGACGTCGAGGGCATCGCCGTCGTGTCCGAGCAGGTCTACATCGGGCTGCGCGGTCCCGTGCTGCGGGGCTGGGCGGTGGTGCTGGAGCTGCGGCTCGACGACGACGGCGAGGAACGGCTACGGCTGCGGGAGCCGTACCACAAGCACTTCCTGGACCTCGGCGGGCTGGGCGTGCGGGACCTGTGCCCGGACGGCGACTCGTTGCTGGTGCTCGCCGGGCCGACCATGGACCTCGACGGTCCCGTACGTGTCGTGCGCTGGCGGCCCGGCCCCAAACGCCAGGAAGTCGTCCCCGAAGACGAACTCGAGACGGTGGTCGAGCTGCCCTACGGCGTGGGGTGCGACCATCCCGAGGGGCTGGTACGGCTGGACGACGGCAGGCTCATGGTCGTGTACGACAGCCCGTCGCCCGCACGGATCACCCCGGCGGGCGGCGTGCTGGCGGACGTCTTCACGATCTAGCCACGCGCCCCTTGAGCCAGGGGGCCTCCGCCACGAACGTGCACGAGCCCGGCTCGATCTCCGTGAACCCGGCATCACGTACCACGGGCAGCCCTGCGGCGACCATGGCGTCGAAGTCGTCCTGGGAGGCCGCCGTGCGCGCGGAGACCGCGAGGCCGCGAGCGCGCCAGGCGTCCCGCTCGGCCGCGTCGCTGGCCCACCAGGCGAGCTGGGCGGCGTGCCCGGCCTGCGCCATGGCCTTGCCCGCGGACATGGCCAGCTTGGGGTTGGCCCACAGGATCGGCGGCTCGGCGGGCGGCGGGCCGGCGGTGTCGTTCAGCTCGGTGCCGCCCACCTGCAGCCGCGCGAGGTCCCGCGGCCAGCCGTCGAGCGGCACGGGCGGGTGCACGCGTACCTCGGCCGTGCGGTGCTCGATGGTGCGCCCGGGCCGCGCGACCGCCCTGCGCCACTCGGCGCCCCTGGCCCGGCGCACCACCTTGCGGATCTTGCCGGTCGACTGCCAGGAGTGGAGTTCGGCGGCCCACTCCCCCGGGTCGTCCAGCAGGCTCAGCACGGCCATGGCGGCCGCCTCCAGGGCATCGGTGCGCTCGGGGGGGTGCGGCCCTCTCGATCCTGATGACCAGCGGCAGGACATAAAGCTCGAAATTCTCGGAGTTCATCGCGTTCTAGCATGCCCGATGGCCACCGACATGCCGGCGGCCAGGAGGCACAGAGCGCCGGCTCCGTACCAGGCGAGGTCGTAGGCGCCCAGGTGGTCGCGGGTGAGCCCGGCGCCCACGGCGGCGAACGCGGCGCCGACCTGGTGCGAGCCGAACACCCACCCGAACACCACGGCCCCGTCGGCCCCGTAGATCCGCCGGCACAGCGCCACCGTGGGCGGCACGGTGGCCACCCAGTCCAGCCCGTAGAACACGATGAAGATCAGCATGCTGGGCTCGGTCGTGGCCCCGAACAGGCTCGGCAGCACCATCAGGGAGAGCCCGCGCAGCGCGTAGTAGACGCCGAGCAGCACCTTGGGGTCGACCCTGTCGCTGAGCCAGCCGGACGCGACGGTGCCCGCGATGTCGAAGATCCCGATGATCGCCAGCAGGCCGGCCGCGACGGGCTCGGCCATGCCGTGGTCGTGCGCGGCCGGGATGAAGTGGGTGCCGACCAGGCCGTTCGTGCTGGCCCCGCAGATCGCGAAGCCGCCCGCGAGCAGCCAGAACGGCCGCGTCCGCGCCGCGGAGGCGAGCACGGTGACCGCCCTCACGGCCGCGTTGACCTTGCTCGGCTGGGTGCGGACGGCGTCAGGCTCCGCGCCCAGCGCCGTCGTGCCCACGTCCTCGGGACGGTCGCGCAGCAGCCACCACACGAACGGCACCACCGCCAGCGCCGCCCCGGCCACGGTCAGCGAGGCGAAGCGCCACCCCGGCCCCTGGGCGAGCTGTGCGAGGACCGGCAGGAAGATCAGCTGACCGGTGGCTCCGGCCGCGGTGAGCACGCCGGTGACCAGCCCGCGGTGCCGCACGAACCAGCGGTCCACCACGGTCGCGGCGAACACCAGCGCCATCGAGCCCGTCCCGAGCCCGACCAGCACGCCCCAGAACAGCAGGAGCTGCCAGCTCGCGGTCATCAGGACGGTGAGGCCGCTGCCCGTGGCGATCAGCAGCAGCGCGACGGCGACCACCCGGCGCATGCCGAATCGGTCCATCAGGGCGGCGGCGAAGGGGGCGGTCAGGCCGTAGAGCACCAGGTTGATCGAGACGGCCAGCGAGATGGTGCCGGCCGACCAGCCGAACTCCTCCCGCAGGGGGGTGATCAGCACGCCGGGGGTGGCGCGGAACCCGGCCGCGCCCAGGATCGCCACGAAGGCGACGGCCGCGACGAACCAGGCCCGGTGCACGCGACGCGTGGGGGTGGTGGTGCTCAACGTCATGCGCCAATCCTGCTGTATCCCCTTACATGGTCACGAGTGGCCGGATAGCCAATATCTGAAAGAATCAGGCCATGACACATCGGATCGTGGTCGTCGCGCTCAACCACTTCGCCCCGATCGACCTCGGTGTGCCCGGGCAGGTGTTCGGGGTGGCCGAGACAGCGGACGGCGAGAAGTTGTACGAGGTGGTGACCTGTTCGGAGGGGCGCATGCCGGTCCGCTGTTCGGCGGGCTTCAGCGTGCTGCCCGACCACGACCTCGACGTGCTCGACACTGCCGACACGGTCGTGGTGCCCGGCATCCACGCGGGCCGGTCGATGCGGTATGGCACGATCTCCCCCGCGCTGGCCGAGGCGCTGCAAGGGCGGCCTCGTACGATGTCGATCTGCACGGGGGCGTTCGTGCTGGCGGCGGCCGGGCTGCTCGACGGCCGTCCGGCCACCACGCACTGGCGCGAGGCCGAGCTCTTCTCCCGGTTGTTCCCGCAGGTGAAGCTGGATCCCGACGTGCTGTTCGTGGACGACGGCGACGTGCTGACCTCGGCCGGCGTGGCGGCCGGGATGGACCTGTGCCTGCACGTGATCAGGCGCGACCACGGCAGCGAGGTGGCCAACAAGGCGGCCCGCCGCTGCGTCATGCCGCCGTGGCGGGAGGGCGGCCAGGCCCAGTACATCGACCGGCACCTGCCGTACGCGGGCGGCGGCACGGCGGCCACGCGCGACTGGATGCTGGCCCACCTGGACCGCCCGCTGGACCTGACCGCGCTGGCCGAGCACGCGCGGATGAGCGTGCGCACGTTCACCAGGCGCTTCCGCGAGGAGACCGGCATGAGCCCGGCCAGGTGGCTGAACGGACAGCGCGTCCAGCACGCCAGGCACCTGCTGGAGACGACGGACCTGGGCGTGGAGGACGTGGCCAGGAAGGCGGGGTTCGGGACGGCGGTCTCGCTCCGCCAGCATCTGCATGCCGCCGTCGGGGTCTCGCCGCTGGCGTACAGGCACACGTTCCGCCGGACCTGAGGTTTCTTGCGGCAAAATCCACATTTCCCCCTACAATCGCCGCAAGAAGATCGACAACGAAGGGGTCGTCACATGGCCGACGCGGACCACTTACCCGCCGGGATCAACCCGAACGTGCCCAGCGTCGCCCGCATGTACGACTACTACCTCGGCGGCCGGGACAACTTCGCCGCCGACCGCGAGGCGGCCGAGAAGATGATCGAGATCGGCCGGAGGATGGGCAACGACGCCCGCGAGATCGCCCTGGCCAACCGCGGCTTCATCGGCCGCGCCGTACGCACGCTCGCCGAGGCCGGGGTGCGCCAGTTCATCGACATCGGCGCGGGCCTGCCCACTCAGGACAACGTGCACCAGGTGGCCCAGCGGCACGCCCCCGGCTCCCGCGTCGTCTATGTCGACAACGACCCCATCGTGCTGATCCATGCCCGCGCGCTGCTGGCCAGGGACCCGGACGTCCTGGCGATGGAGGGCGACCTCAAGGACCCCGACGCCATCCTGGACGACCCGCGCGTCGCGGAGCACCTCGACCTCTCCCAGCCGTACGCCGTCCTGCTGGTCGCGGTGCTGCACTTCATCCCCGACAACGCCGAGGCCACCCGGATCACCGCGCGCATCCGCGAGCGCCTGAGGCCCGGTGGCCATCTGGTGCTGTCGCACCTCCTGTACGCGGGCAACGACATGGAGGAGGTCGCCACGGCCGGCCAGCAGGTCTACTCCGGCACGACCTCGGGCGGCCTGGCGCGACGCGGCTACGCCGAGATCGTCTCCTTCTTCGACGGCCTGGACCTGCTCGGCCCGGGCGTCGTACCGGTGGCCGACTGGACGCCCGACGCCTCCCCCGGCGGCTCGTACGACCTCGCCAAGGGCGGCATCCTGGCCGGGGTGGGCCGCCGCCCGGACTAGGCCGCCGCCTCGAGCCCCCTCGCTGAACCAGGTCCTCTCCAGCCCGCGTTCGCAGGCCAGCCGGAGGGCGGCCGTCGTCTGGCTAAATTGGGAGCGTGTCCCTGACCCTCGAATTCGTCAGCACGATCAGGGCCGAGCGCTCCGGACTGATCGACAAGCTGTCCGACGTGGACGGCATGACGGCCTGGGCGCGTACGCACGCGGCCGACCTGGGCGACTTCACCGTCACGGAGGCGCTGCGGCAGGAGACGGTGCGCCTGCGCCAGTCCGTACGCGCACTGTTCGCCAGAGCCGTGGCGCCGGACCCGCCCAGCCGGGCCGACGCGTCGAGCCTGCCCGGATTCGAGGAGTCGCTGGCCCTGGTCAACGCCACCGCCCTGGCCGCGCCCACGGCACCCCAGCTGCGCTGGGCGGGCGAGCCCTCCCTCGCCACCGTGCCCGCCATGGAGACCGACCCCGGCGTGAGGCTGCTCGGCCGGCTCGCCACAGGGGCCGTCGAGTTCCTCGCGGGGCCGGAGCGCGCCCTGCTCCGCACCTGCCAGGCGCCGCGCTGCGTGCTCTATTTCATCAAGGAGCATCCCCGCCAGGAGTGGTGCTCGACGGCCTGCGGCAACCGCGCCCGAGCGGCCAGGCACTACAAGGAGCACCGAAAAATCTAACGTTTACAAGACGCTCTTCCCGTTATATGCTCCTCTTCTAACGGGAAACTACTCATGCATGCGTTAGAGGAGAGCGGGATGTCCTTTCAGACCGGGCACGTCGGGCTCAACGTCACGGATCTCGACAAGTCCAAGGAGTTCTACACGCGGATCTTCGGCTTCACGGTGGCAGGCGAGTCGCATGAGGACGGCCGCCGGTACGCATTCCTGACGCAGGACGGCACTCTGGTGCTGACGCTCTGGCAGCAGAGCGAGGGCCGCTTCGCCACCGCACTGCCGGGGCTGCACCACCTGTCGTTCCAGGTGGCGGACCTCGACGCGGTACGGCGCGCGGAGGCCGTGATCAGGGAGATCGGCGCCACCCTGCACCACGACGGCGTCGTGCCGCACCGCGAGGGCGCCTCGTCGGGCGGCGTGTTCTTCGAGGATCCCGACGGCATCCGGCTGGAGATCTTCTCCCAGGACGGCGCCGGCGACCGGCCCGCGCCCACCTCTGACGCTCCGACCTGCGGGTTCTTCTAATGAGGCACCCGGGAGAGGTCGCCGTGCAGCGGCGAGCGGGAGTGCGGGCGGCGGATCACGGGAGCTCGCGGACGCGTCCGGAGATCCCCGAGGTGGCGGCCGAGTTCCTGCGGAACCAGCACATGATCGTTGTGGGCGCGGCCGACGACGGCGGCCGTGTCTGGGCCGGCGTGCTGACGGGGCCCGCGGGTTTCGCGTCACCGTTCGACGACCGGACGATCGTGCTGCACGCCGTGCCGGGCGCCGACGATCCCCTTCACGGGCTGTTCGCGCGGGAGCGGGACATCGGCCTGCTCGCCATCGAGCCGCACACGCGGCGCAGGATGCGCGTGAACGGCACCGCCGTACAGGCCGGCGAGGCTCTGGTGGTGTGGACGGAGCAGGTCTACTCGAACTGCCCCAAGTACCTCCAGACCCGCTCCCCCACCTCCGCTCCGGGCACCCCCGTGGGGCTGGGACGCGGGACCGCCCTGCCGGACCGGCACCGGAGGTGGATCGCGGAGGCGGACACGTTCTTCATCGCCACGCGAGCCGACGGCCTCGGGGCGGACGCGTCACACCGAGGCGGCAACCCCGGGTTCGTGCAGGTCACGGGGTCACGCTCGCTGGCCTTCCCCGACTACCAGGGCAACTCCATGTACATGACGCTCGGGAACCTGGAGCTGGACCCGGCGGCCGGGCTGCTGTTCGTGGACTGGGAGCGCGGGGAGACGCTGCAGCTCACGGGCCGGGCCTGGGTGGAGTGGGGGGAGCAGCGGATGGTGCGCTTCGAGCTGGACGAGTACGTGCACGTGGCCAACACGGTGTCGGCCGGCTGGACCGCGCCCGGATACCACCGCTTCAACCCACCGGTCTAGGAGCCGGCAGGGAGGCGCTTCTCGAACCAGTGATGCGCGTAGGGTTCGTCGCTGAACGCCGCCACCTCCTGGTATCCGCTCGCGCGGTAGAGAGCCACGGCTTCCGTGAGTGCCCGGTTGGTCTCCAGCCGCACCGTGCGGATGCCGTTCGCCGCCGCCTTCGCCTCTGCCTCCGCGAGCAACCGGCGCCCGAGCCCCAGCCCGCGAACGGCCGGGTCCACCCACATCCGCTTGATCTTGGCGGACGCGGTGTCGCGGTGCAGGATCAGGGCCACGCACCCGACCGGCTCGGCGTGCAGCACGGCGACCAGCAGCATCCCGGCCGGGGGCCGCAGCCCCGCGTCGGCGGCGGGGCTGCCTGCCGGGTCGAAGCCGCCCTCGAACCGGTGGGCCAGCTCGTCGGCGTACCTCCGCATGCAGTGGCGCGCGCTGGGATGGCGCGGGTCGAGGACGTCGACTCCGACCATGGAGGCGACGAGCAGGCACTCGACCTCGGACATGGCCGCCACCAGGCGGTCGCGCTGCGCGTCGGAGAGCGGCTCCAGGATGGTCGCGGCCGCCTCGTCGGACCTGCGATCCAGCTCCGCGCGCTCGGCGAGCCCCGCCTGGGTGAGCCGGGCCGTGCGGACCCTGCCGTCGGCGCCGGCGTCGTCGACGACGACCAGCCCGTCGGCCTCCAGCGACCGCAGCAGCCGGCTCAGGTAGCCGGAGTCGAGGTCGAGCCGGGCCCGCAGCGCGCGAACCTCGCTGCCCTCCGCACCGATCTCCCAGAGCACCCGCGACTGCCCGAGCGGCCGATCCCTGGCCAGGTATCTGTCGCTGAGCGCGCCGATCCGCTGCGTCACCGTCCGCTGGAACCGCCGGACCTGCCCGATCGTCATGCTGTCCATTCCTCTGACTTTAGTCAGAGAATCACTGCTTCGCACGGTCAAATCCACGACGCCGCGACCGGCACCGCGCTGTAGTCCTCCCCCGCGACCGGGTGAATCTCCTCCCAGTGCACCCACCGGGCACCCTCGCTCGCCCGCGGCGGCCAGAGCAGATAGCCCCACCGCACCCCTTCGGCGTCATCACCCCAGGCCAGCAGATAGCGCGTCGCCGCGGCGTGCTCCACGATGGGCGGACGCCAGAGCTCGGGCAGGTCCCGCGTATTGAGATCCATGCTCACCATTATACGAACAAAGATTCGATCCGCCAGGAAGTGCTAAGCTATGACTCAATATCCGATTCAGTCATAGGGACACACATGGCTGTGGCATTCACGGCGGACGACCGGGCACGCATCACCGAGTCCCTGCTCGACACCGCCGAAGAGCTCTTCGCCACCCAGGGCCTGAAGAAGACCTCGCTCGACGAGCTGGTCGCGGCCTCAGGCATCGCCAAGGGCAGCTTCTACGCCTTCTTCGACTCCAAGGAGGAGCTGTACAAGGAGGTGATGATCCGCAGGGCGCCGATGCTCGGCAAGCGGCTCGCCACCGCCCTGGACCGGCCGCCGAGCGCCGAGGCGCTCGGCGGCCTCATGCGCGAGCTGATCGACGTGCTCACCACCGACCCGTTCTACCGGCGGCTGCTCACCCGTCCCGACGAGCTGGAGGCGGTGGCGCGCAGGGTCGGGGCCGAGGAGGTCGCCCGCGTCACCCCTCACCTGCTGACGCCGCTGCTCGACTATCTCGCCCAGGGGCAGGCCGACGGCGTCATCGTCGCCGACGCCCCGCCGGAGGTGCTGGTCGGCGTGCTGCGCACGGCCGGCCTGCTGGTGCTCAACCGGGACAGGTTCGGGCCGGAGCACCAGCAGGTGGTCGAGGTCACCATCAACGCGCTGGCGAGGGGACTCCTCGCATGAGTGTTCTGAAGAGGTACGCCCAGGCGACCGGCATGACGGACGAGGCGTGGAAGCGGCACGCCAATCCGTGGAGCGTCTGGACCAGGTTCGCGGCCATCCCGCTGATGATCGCGGCGATCTGGAGCCGGGAATGGATCGGCTGGTGGGCGCTGGTCCCGGTGGGCCTGGTCGTGGTCTGGCTGGCGCTCAACCCGCACGTCTTCCCGGCGGTCGAGCACCCCGGCAGCTGGACGGCCAGGGGCATCTACGGCGAGAAGCTGTGGCTGCGGGACCGGTCGCTGGTCACCGGCGACCACCGGCACGTGCAGCGGCTGCTCATAGCACTCGGCTCGGCGGGCTTCGCGCTGCTCATCTGGGGGCTGATCGTGCTGGAGCTCTGGCCGACCGTCTTCGGCGCCACCCTCATCACGGTGGGCCAGCTCTGGCGCATCGACCGCCTCGGCCAGCTCTACCTGGCACACCAGAACGCCTCCCGCGAATGACCCGGCGCGGGCGCCGCCCCTTCACGCTCATGCTCGACGCGCTCCGCACGGGATGACACGCCGCCGAGACGTAGGGTGTTGGTGACGCCAACTCCGGAAAATCGGTGGCCGCACGGGTGCGGAACGTGAAACGGTCGGTTCTGATGATCCATTGGACCGAGGCGGGGCAGGAACGGTCGGCGGTCTGGCGTTCCGCGCTGGGCGCGCCACCGCCCAAGCGCGTGATCACGGCCGACGACCGGATGCCGGCCGACACCGCGTACAAGCTGGCCTGCGAGGGCACCGCGCTGCTGTGGCAGGGCGACTTCCACAACGCCCGCCAGCTGCTGGCGGCCATGGGGCGCAGGTGCAAGCCCGCCGCGCCCGGCGCCGGGTTCCACCTCTACCGCCAGGCCCAGTCCCAGCGCGCCCGCACGCTGGGCATGCTGCTCATCCCGTTCGCGGAAGACCACGTGGTGGCGCTGCGCAGGGCGCCGGACGTGCGCGAGGCATGCGCCGAGGTGTACGGCCCCGCGGCCCCTCCCGCGGTGGGCCAGCTACGCGAGCTGCTCGGCCTGATCGGGGCCCATGAATGGCGGCGCAAAGGCGTGTACGTCCCGGCGCTCGAGGCCCGCATCCACCCGCACCACGGCGTGTTCTCCCCGATCAGGGGCGAATACGTCGATCTGGTCGCGCAGGCGCCGCTGCCGGACGACCGGCTGGCGTTCGACATCGGCACGGGCACGGGAGTGCTCGCCGCCGTGCTGGCCAAGCGGGGCGTACGGCACGTCGTGGCAACCGACCTCGACCAGCGGGCCGTGGACTGCGCCGGCGAGAACATCGCCCGCCTGGGCCTGGACGACCGAGTGGAGATCGTCCGCGGCGACCTGTTCCCGCCCGGCAAGGCGCCGCTGATCGTGTGCAATCCGCCGTGGCTTCCCGCCAAGCCGGTCTCGCCCCTCGACCAGGCGGTTTACGATCCCGGCGGGCGGATGCTGCGCGGCTTCCTCGACGGCCTCGCCGTGCATCTGGAGCCGGGCGGCGAGGGCTGGCTCATCCTGTCGGACCTGGCCGAGCGCCTCGGCCTGCGCACCCGGGATGACCTGCTGACCGCGTTCGAGCGGGCGGGGCTGCGCGTGGCGGGGCGCCGGGACGTGCCCCCACGGCACAACCGGCCGAAGGACGAGCAGGATCCGCTGCACGCCGCTCGCGCCGCCGAGCTGACCTCCCTCTGGAGGCTCACGCACCGCTAGACCGACCGGGTGCATGTTAGCCGCGGTCTCTCAGCGGCAGGAGAGAGGCATGCACATATCGGGAGTACAGAGTGTTTTGCCTGATCACCGTTACACGCAGGCGGAGATCACCGAGGCGTTCTCCCGGCTGACCGATTGTGATGAGGACCTGCTGCGACGTTTCCACGCGGCGACCGGGGTGGCGGGCCGCAATCTCGCGCTCCCGCTGGCCGACTACACCAAGCTCGACTCCTTCGCGCGCGCCAACGACACCTACCTTGAAGTCGCTCTGGAGCTCGGCGAGCAGGCCCTGAGAGGCGCGCTGCGCAAGGCCGGCATCCGCCCCGAGAAAGTCGATCACCTGCTGTTCTGCTCGACCACCGGCGTCGCGACGCCCTCCCTGGACGCCAGGCTGGCCCAGCGGGTGGGGCTGCGGCCCGACGTCAAGCGGGTGCCCGTGTTCGGCCTGGGCTGCGCGGCCGGCGCGTCGGGGCTGTCACGCCTGCACGACTACCTGCGCGGCTGGCCCGACCACGTCGCGGTGCTGGTGTGCGTGGAGCTGTGCTCGCTGACGATCCAGCGGGACGACACCTCGATCGCCAATCTGGTGGCCAGCGGCCTGTTCGGCGACGGCGCGGCGGCCGTCGTCGCGACCGGGCGCGGCGAGGGACCCGAGGTCGTCGCCACCCGCAGCAGGCTCTATCCCGGCACCGAGCACCTCATGGGCTGGGAGGTCGGGGAGCACGGCTTCCGCATCGTGCTCGACCCGGACCTGACCGGGTTCGTGGAGCAGGTGCTGGCCGGTGACATCAAGGTGTTCCTGGCGGACTACGGACTGACCCCCGAGCAGGTCGCCACCTGGGTCTGCCATCCCGGCGGCCCCAAGGTCATCGAGAAGATCGCGCAGACCCTCGGCCTGCCGCCCAAGGCGCTCGAGGTGACCTGGCGGTCGCTGCGCGAGCACGGCAACCTGTCCTCGGTCTCGGTGCTCCACGTGCTCCAGGAGACCCGGGGCCGGCCGGGCGCTCCCGCCGTGCTCCTCGCCCTGGGGCCGGGCTTCTCCGCCGAGCTGCTGCTCCTGCACTGGTGAGCGCGTACCTCGTCCTCATCGGCCTGGTCGTGCTGGAACGGCTGGCCGAGCTGGTGGTGGCCCGCCGCAACCTGGCCTGGGCCAGGTCCAGGGGCGGCGTCGAGCACGGCAGGCGGCACTACGCCTGGATCGTCCTCGCCCACATCGTGCTCCTGGCGGCGGCGCCCGCCGAGGTCTGGCTGCTGGGCCGCCCGTTTATCCCGCTGCTGGGCTGGCCCATGCTGGCGGCGGTCCTGCTCGCCCAGGGACTGCGCTGGTGGTGCATCGGCACGCTGGGCAGGCAGTGGAACACCCGGGTCGTCGTGGTGCCGGGTCTGCCGCTCGTGCGCGGCGGGCCCTACCGGTGGTTGCGCCACCCCAACTACGTGGCCGTCGTCGCCGAGGGCCTCGCGCTGCCGCTCGTGCACACCGCCTGGCTCACCGCGCTGGCCTTCACCGCCGCCAACGCGGTGCTGCTCACCGTACGCATACGCGTCGAGAACGCGGCACTCGGGCTCATCCGGCCGGATCCGGCCGGGAAACCGTGATCTCACCTACATCACCCGTCACAAGCGATCACGTCTCGGTCGCGGTTTGCGCTCGCTTACGTCACCGGCCCGGCCATCGGAGATCGAGCTCCGTCGTACGGCATGGAGGTGGTTGCAATGAAAATTCGCCCCTTAGCGGCGGGTGCCGGGCTTGTTGCGCTGCTGGCACTGGCCGCGTGCGGCGGCTCCGGCGGCTCGACGAGCGATGAGCGGGCGCCCAAGCCGGCCAGCGCCAACCAACAACCCGCACACCCTTCCCAGGCCCCCACCCAGCAGGAGAACGCCGAGCAGGACACGACCACGGCCCAGATCTCCACGTTCGCCCTGGACGTGGACACCGCCTCGTACGGCTACGCCCGCCGTGCCCTCCAGGAGGGCCGCTGGCCCGCGCCCGGCGAGATCCGCCCCGAGGAGTGGGTCAACGCCTTCCGGCAGGACTACGCGCAGCCGCAGGACGACGGGTTCGCCGTGCACGTGGACGGCGCGAAGCTGCCGCCGCGCGACGAGGCGGTCCTGCGCGTCGGCCTGCAGACGCGCAGGTCGGAGTCGGCCGAGCGGCGGCCCGCCAACCTCACGTTCGTCGTGGACGTCTCCGGCTCGATGGCCGAGCCCGGCCGCCTGGACCTCGTCAAGTCGGCCCTGCTCAAGCTGCTCGACCAGCTCGCGCCCGGCGACCAGGTGTCGATCGTGTCGTTCAGCGACGAGGCAGAGGTGCTGGCGTCGATGACCCCGCTGACCGCCAGGGAAGAACTGCGCGACGCGGTGGACGAGCTGACCGTCAATGGCGGCACGAACCTTGAGGCGGGGCTGGTCACCGGCTTCCAGGAGGCGTCCAAGGCGTTCCGCCCCGCCGCCACGAACCGGGTCATCCTGCTCTCCGACGGCCTGGCCAACCAGGGCAGCACCGAGTGGCAGACCATCCTCGACCGGGTCAAGGAGTACGCCGCCAAGCAGGTCACGCTGCTCACCGTCGGCGTCGGCCGCGACTATGGCGACGAGCTGATGGAGCAGCTCGCCGACAACGGCGACGGCATGGCCGTGTACGTCAGCACCCAGGAAGAGGCCGACAAGATCTTCGCCACGCAGCTCCCCGCGACCATCGAGCTGCGGGCGCGCGACGCCAAGGCGCAGGTCGTCTTCAACCCGTCGGTGGTGGAGAGCTACCAGCTCATCGGCTACGAGAACCGCGCGCTGTCCACGGAGGAGTTCCGCGACGACAGCCGCGACGGCGGCGAGATCGGCCCCGGCCACTCGGTCACGGCTCTCTACTCGCTACGCCTCAAGCCGGGCGCCGAGGGGCAGCTCGCCCAGGCCACCGTACGCTGGCAGGATCCCGACACCCGGACCGCCTCGGAGGCGAGCAAGTCGCTGCGGGCCGACGAGCTGGCCACGTCGGTGTGGGACAAGGCGCCGATGCGGCTCCAGGTTGACGTGGTGGTCGCCGCGTTCGCGGTCTACCTGCGGGATCGCAAGGCGTTCGGCATGGATCTGCCCGCGCTCGGGAAGCAGGCCACGCGGCTGGCGGCGGCGTCGGAGGACCCGATGGTGTCGGAGCTGGTCACGCTCATCGGCAAGGCCGGCTCGGTGGGGTGAGCGTTTCTAGTCGTCGCCGAGTATGGGGGCGGCAGAGGCGGAGCGGTAGTAGTAGTCGTACATCGCCTGGGCGAACCCGGTCTTCGACACGTGCGCGACCCTGTTGCCGCGCAACCGCTCGAACGACTCCCGCGACGCCTCCGCCGCCACGTCGTACGCCGCCCACAGGCGCAGGTATTCGGCCCGGTCGAGCCTCTCGTCGCCGTCGCCGTCGACCGCGTCCCAGAGGGCGTCGGTGATCGGCCAGACCACGTTGGCCACGAACTCCGTCCGGTCGCGCTCGGGGGCGAGCGCGTAGGCGATGTAGGACTCCCTGCTGATGCGGCCGTCGGCGTCGGTGCCGATGTGGTGCACGGCATACTGCCAGACCTGCTCGTAGGCGTCCTTGACCAGCCGGCTGCCCCGTTCGGAGAGCCCCAGCCGCTCGCAGAGGGCGGTGGCGACCACGATCATGTCTCGATGATCGAGGTAGCCGTCGTGATCCATGTCGCTTGTGTCGAACGCATGTCCAGCATTTCGGGCACGTGCATCCATGGGGGGCACCTTTGGTGATTTCGTTTTCACAGAGCGTTACATAGATACTGCGCAGGCCGGGCAGCCGGTGTCAATGCGGTGGACACGAATCCCTGCGTGGGGCCGGGATGAACCGGGAGCATGCCCGCGTAGAGCAGGTCGACCATCGGCATCGGCCGGGGATAGCAGAACACCGACGAGCCCGTGCCGAGGATCGACGGGGTGTCGATGACGAGGGGCAGCTCGGCCAGGAGGAAGGGCAGGGCCTGCTCGGCCTGCGCGCGCGAGAGCTCCGGCACACCGACGACGGGCCGTACCGCGTCCATGCAGTGCTGCCTGAAGGCCGGATGCGTGGCGAACAGGCGCTCCAGCTCCGTTCGCGCCTCGCCGTAAGCACGATTGGGGGCCAGTTCGTTCCAGTCGAACACGGCGGCGTTCGGGGCGTCGATGGCGTCGAGCGCCCGGATCACCCGGTTGCGGGTGTTGTTGGCGGCCGCCCTCGCCTTGGCCCCCGCCTTGGCGGCCGGGTATCCCCTCGCGACCAGCGTCCCGGCCAGCTCGACACCGGGCACGAGGACGTCGACCCGCGCGAACGTCCGGGTCGCCCAGTCGAGCAGATGCCTGATGGCCAAAGGAGTGAAGTAGCCGTTGAGGGCGCTGACGCCGATGAGGGCGTGCTCGCGCTCGTCGAGGATCTGGGCGCAATGCGAGGTCAGAGGTACAGGATGGAAGCTGATCACGACACGGAGAGTAGCAAGATTTTACTCTCCGTATGCAAGGTTTTTAAGGTGTGCTTCGGGGGTCACGAAGTCGGCTACACTCGTACAGGCAGCAAGGGGCTATAGCGCAGTTGGTAGCGCGCCTCCATGGCATGGAGGAGGTCTGGGGTTCGAATCCCCATAGCTCCACACGAGTCGCACTCAACGGCGGTGTCCATCAGGGCGCCGCCGTTTTTGCGCCGGGCATTCTGGTGCTATGGTGTCGATCATCGATGTCGGATACGGGATGAGAGAGGGAGGTGAGGTTTGATGACCGCGGTGAAGACCGCTGCCCTGCGCAGCGCCCGGACAATCCTCACGTCCCGGGCCCCGGTCTGACCCACTTCTGCCCTCCTGCCATGAGCCGCCCGGCTCACGGGACGGGTGACGCCTGAGTCCTGCCGGGGTCCCTTCCCGCAAGGTGTCTCACGTTGAAACCTTCCTTCACGGATTCCTCCGTTCCCGCCGGCCTGTCCCGGTACGGCTGGACGCCGGCACTCGACGACGTCTTCGCCGGCCACCGCACGGCCGGCCTGGTGCCCGCCCGGATCGTGCGCGTGCATCGTGGCTCGTGTGACGCGATCATCGAGCACGGCCCCGTCCGGGCCGCCATACCGGCGCCGCATGACGCCGACCCCCTGGCCGCGCCGTGCACCGGCGACTGGGCGGCGCTGCGCCCCGGCCGGGACCCCGAACTGGTGGCTCTGCTCCCGCGGCGCGGCGCGATCGTGCGCTCTTCTGCGTCACGTACCTCCCACGGGCAGGTGCTGGCCGCCAACGTCGACACCGTCGTCGTCGCGCTCTCCCTGGCCGCCCCGCTGAACGCCGCACGGCTGGAGCGCTTCCTCGCCCTGGCCTGGAGCAGCGGCGCGCAGCCGCTGATCGCCCTGACCAAGGCCGATCTGGCGGCCGACGCCATGGCCGCGCACGCCGAGGTCGGCGCGCTCGCACCCGGCGTCGGCATCGTGGTCACCAGCGCGACCGGCGGTCACAACCTCGACGTGCTGACCGCGCTGCTGCGGGACGGCACCACGGTCCTGCTCGGGCCCTCCGGGGCGGGCAAGTCCACGCTCGGCAACGCCCTGCTGGGCGAGGAACTGCTGGCCACCGGCACGGTACGGGAACAGGACGGCAAGGGCCGGCACACCACCGTCCGCCGCGAACTGGTCCCGCTGCCCGGCGGCGGTGTGCTCATCGACACCCCGGGCCTGCGCGCGATCAGCCTCCATGACGCCGCCGACGGCCTGGAGCAGGTCTTCGCCGAGATCGAACGGCTCGCGGAGAGCTGCCGCTTCGGCGACTGCGCCCACGAGAGCGAGCCCGGCTGCGCGGTCCAAGCCGCCATCCAGGCAGGTGACCTGGCCGAACGCCGCCTGGCCAGCTACCGCAAGCTCCAGCGCGAGACCGCCTGGCAGGCCGCACGCACCGACGCCCGGCTGCGCGACGAGCGCGTCAACCGGCAGAAATCCATCAGCAGCCATCTCCGCGCCACCTACAAGTTCCGGGACCGGCAGCTGTGAACGCGCCCAGCCGCCCGAGCCCCGACGCCTCCCCGATGACCGTGGAAAAGGACTCCATCATGACCACCGCTTGGCTCACCCGTCCCGAGACCGACGCCGACCGTGACCAGATCCGGGAGGTCAACCTCGCCGCCTTCCCGACCGCGCACGAGGCCGACCTGGTCGAGGCGCTGCGCACCGACCCGGCGGCCTGGCTGCCCGGCCTGTCGTGGATCGCGCAGCGGCCCGACGGCGTCATCGACGGGTTCGCGCTGCTCACGCGCTGCCACGTCGACGGCTCCCCCGCCCTCGCCCTGGGCCCGTGCGCCGTACGACCCGAGCAGCAGCGTCGCGGCGCCGGTTCGGCGGCCATCCGCGCCGCCCTTGACGCCGCCCGGCAGCAGGGCGAGAACCTGGTCCTCGTGCTCGGTCACGCGGAGTACTACCCGCGCTTCGGCTTCGCCCCGGCCTCGCGCCTGGCCATCCGGCCGCCCTTCGACGTCGAGGACAGGTACATGATGGCGCTCGTCTTCGACCCCGCCCGGCCCGTGCCGTCCGGGACCATCCGCTACGCGGACGCGTTCGGAGTCTGATCACGTACGGCGGTGCCCTCCGGGGCACCGCCGTCCCCGCCCCCGCATGCTCAGAGGGTGAAGTCGAAGGTGTAGGAGTGGCCGCCGTCGGGGCCGATGACGATGTTCATCTCGCCCCTGAGCTCCCGCAGTTCCCCGGTGCCCGAGTCGGGGACGACCGTGACGGTCAGCGACTGCTTCCCGCGGTCGCTGACCGCGTTGTGCTGCACGACGAAGGCACCCGAGCGGCCGTCCAGGGTGCCCTCGATGCGCTCCATGGCCACGTACGCGCGCGAGTCCTCGACCTCCGTCGAGGCGACCAGCAGATACACGACGCTGGTGCCGGTCAGGTCTCCGCGGAAGGTCTTGGACATGGTCACGAGCCCGAACGAGACGCCGTCGCGCTCCTCGAAGGGCGGCTTGGCGTCCCAGCCGGCGGTGTCGAAGGTTCCCTTGGCAAACATGTGCTCCATCGTGCCGGGCATACCTGTCAGTTCCGGTCAGGTACCGGTGAGCCGCTCCACCACCGGGGCGAACTCGTCGAGGTACTGGGCGTTCACCGACACGTACGAGACGCCCAGCCTGTCCCTGCGCCTGCGGAGCGTGTCCGCCATCTCGTCCACCGTGCCCGTCAGGACCCCGGTGCCGTCCGCCGGGACGGACAGCCAGGAGGGCGGCTCCGCGCCGGCGGCCGCGAGGTTCATGCTGAGCTCCAGGTCGTGGAAGCGGTCGCCGGCCAGCTCGTACAGCTCGTCCAGCTTCGCCGCCACCTGGTCCTCCGTGTAGTGCGGCGGCACGCCCAGCGCCACCGTGCCGGCCTTCTGGGCGGCCAGCCTGAGCAGCCTGGTCCCGGACGCGGCGACCAGCACGCGCACGTCCTTGACGGCGTCGATGGTCTGGGAGAGCCGTTCGATGCGCTGGCTGGGCGTGCCGAACGCGACGCCGAGCGCCGCGGCGTCCCGCTCCGCGTCCGGGCGCCCGGCGCCGAGGCCCAGCTCGAAGCGGCCGCCGCTCAGCGTGTGCAGGGTGGCGGTCTCCCACGCCACGGTCTCGGGCGTGCGGTTGGGGGCGCTCAGCACGAACGTGCCGACGCGCAGGGTCGTGGTGGCCGCCGCGGCGACGGCGGCGGCGACGAAGGGCGACAGCGTGCCGAGCGTGTCGGGCACCAGCAGCGTCGAGTAGCCGAGGCTCTCCGCCCGGCGGGCCAGGCCGGTCCACGCGTCGGCGTCAGTGGCGTGTCCGGCGACCGCGCCGAACCTGAACGGGTGATCGGTCATGCCACCAACGATCGCCGAAGCGCAGGCCAGGCACATCGTCCGCCGGGCCGGTGACGCGCTACATCCGGGGGCGCAAGCCCGCGCGGGAGGCTACTCCCCCAGCAGTATCCGCGTGAAGTCGTTGGCGAACTTGCCGTCGGGGTCGAGCCGCCGTGCCAGGGAGCGGAAGCGGTCGGGGCACGCGGGCCAGCGGGTGAACAGCTTGCCCCAGTGCGGCCTGGGCCCGAACGGCGCCAGCGTCTCCTCCACCAGCTCCAGCACCGGCAGCACCCCGGCGACGTCCTTCACCCAGGTGAAGTGGATGCCCACGCTGTCGCGGCCGTGGAACGGGCTGAGCCACAGGTCGTCGGCCGCGATCGAGCGCACTTCCGAGATGTGCAGGACGGGCCGGATCCGGTCGCCGATCGCGTACAGCTCGCGCAGCGCCTTGACCGCGTGCTCCCTGGGCAGGATGAGCTCCGACTGCAGCTCGTTGCCCGCGCCGCTCGGCTCGGCGTCGTGCCGGAAGTGCGGCAGCCGCTCGTACCACGGACCGGGCACGCCGAGCTGGACCGTGCAGCTCTCGGCCGGCATGCCGGGCAGGGGGTGGCGGGGGCCGTCGGCGGCGGTGGTGCCGTACCAGTCGGGGCTGGTCAGCTCCTCCGTGCGCTTGAGCCAGACGCGGGTGTCGCGCCAGTCGGTGAAGAGGCTGACGCTGTAGCCGCCGGCCATGATCTCGTCGAAGTCGGCGAGCGCGTCCACGGTCAGGCCCTCGCGTACGTACTGGCGCACCTCGAAGGCGGGCACCAGGTCGAGGGTCACCGACGTGACGATGCCGAGCGCGCCGAGCGCCACCACCGCGCCGGCGAAGTCGGCGTCGCCGCGGGAGAGCGTCAGCAGCGTGCCGTCGGCGGTGACGAGGTCGAGCGACGACACGGCGGCGGCCAGGCTGGGCACGGCGTCGCCGGAGCCGTGCGTACCGGTCGCGACCGAGCCCGCCACGGAGATGTGCGGCAGCGAGGCCATGTTCGCCAGCGCGAACCCGGCCTGGTGCACCAGCGGCGCGAGCCGCGCGTACGTCATGCGCGCGGGCACCCGGACCTTGGCCGCGGCGCTGTCGATCTCCACCGCGTCCGGCATCCGGTCGAGCACCACTAGGTCGCCGGTGGTGTCCGCGACGTCGTTGAACGAGTGGCCGCTCCCCAGCGCCCGCACGCGGGAACTGGCCGCGACGAGCCGCTGGAGCTCGTCGAGCGAGGCCGGATGGTGCACATCTTGCGTCCGAAATGCGGTGTTTCCCGCCCAGTTGGTCAACATCACGGCCATACCTTCCCACAGCCCACCTTGTCAGCCCCGGCCGGGTGCCGTTAGTTTCGAGTGCCGCTGACGGAGGTGTGCCGTGCTCTACCTGTCCGAGGCCATCGGCCTTGTCACGCTTGTGCTCTGGCTCTACTGCCTCTTCGACGCCATCACCACGCCCGACGTGCTCTGCAGAAACCTGCCGAAGATCGCCTGGGTGCTCATCGTGCTGCTCTTCCCGCTGATCGGCTCCATCGCCTGGCTGGTGGCGGGGCGTCCGGAGCGGTCGCAGGCGGTCACGCAGCCGAACGCGTTCCCCGAGTACGACCGTCCCGGCCGCTTCGCCGCCACCAACCCCGATGACGACGAGGAGTTCCTGCGCCGCTGCCGCGAGCGTGCCGAGGAGCAGCGCAGGAACGCCCCGAAGAAACCCTCCGACGACGACTAGAAGCCCTGGGCCAGGCGGTAGTACGCCTGGTTCCAGCGCAGCTCCTTGGCGAAGCGCTCGGTCGTCGTGTCGGCGTCGATGATCACCAGCTCCACGCCGAGCATGTCGGCCAGGTCGGTCAGCTCCGCGCGGCCGACGGCCGTGGACAGCACCGTGTGGTGCGGCGCGCCCGCCGTGAGCCACGACTCCGTGGACGTGCGGAAGTTGGGGCGGGGGGTCCAGACCGCGCGGGCGACCGGCAGCTTGGGCAGCGGCTGGGGCGGCGCCACGAGGTCGATCTCGTTGGCCACCAGCCGGAACCTGTCGCCCATGTCGGCCAGGCCCACCACGATGCCGGGCCCCGGCTCGGCGTCGAACACGAGCCGGACCGGGTCCTCCCTGCCGCCGATGCCCAGCGGGTGGATCTCGCACGACGGCGTGCCGGAGGCGATCGAGGGGCAGACCTCGAGCATGTGCGCGCCGAGGATGAGCTCCTGGCCGGGCGTCAGGTCGTAGGTGTAGTCCTCCATGAACGACGTGCCGCCCGGCGTCATGGCCTTCAGGGTGCGCAGGAGGACCGAGGTCTTCCAGTCGCCCTCGCCGCCGAAGCCGTACCCGTCGGCCATGAGCCGCTGCACGGCCAGGCCGGGGAGCTGGCGCAGGCCGCCGAGGTCCTCGAAGTTCGTGGTGAACGCCCTGAAGCCGCCCGCCTCGAGGAAGCCGCGCAGGCCCAGCTCGATCCTGGCCGCGTAACGCAGCGACTCGTTGCGCTCGCCGAGCAGCTCGGGCGCGACGGTGTACTGCTCCGCGTACTCCTTGACCAGCGCCGTCACGTCCGCGTCGGACGCCGCGTCCACGGCCTCGACCAGGTCGTTCACGCCGTACGTGTTCACCGAGACGCCGAAGCGCAGCTGCGCCTCGACCTTGTCGCCCTCGGTGACCGCCACGTCGCGCATGTTGTCGCCGAAGCGGGCCAGCTTCAGCGTGCGGACCTCGGCCAGGCCCTTGGCCGCGCGCACCCAGGCCTGGATGCGCTCGCCCACCGACGGGTCGCTGACGTGCCCGGCCACGGTCTTGCGCGGCACGCCCAGGCGGGTCTGCACGAACCCGAACTCGCGGTCGCCGTGCGCGGCCTGGTTGAGGTTCATGAAGTCCATGTCGATGGTGCTCCACGGGAGCTCCACGTTGGCCTGCGTGTGCAGGTGCAGCAGCGGCTTGCGCAGCGCGTCGAGCCCCGCGATCCACATCTTGGCCGGGGAGAACGTGTGCATCCACGCGATCACGCCGGCGCACTCGTCGTCGGCGTTGGCCTCCAGCATGACCCGCCTGATCGCCGCGGCGTCGGTGAGGACGGGCTTCCAGTCCACGGGCACGGGAAGCTGCTCGGCGATCCGCTGGGACTGCTCGGCCACCTGGCGCAACGTGTCCTCGCCGTACAGCCCCTGGCTGCCGGTCAGAAACCAGATCTTCAACGCGGGCTCCTCTGTCCGTAGACGTTCTGATAGCGGTCGTACAGGCGGTCGATGTCGTCCTGCGGGATGGGCAGCGGCTCGCCGAGCTGTCTGGCAACGTGGACGGTACGGGCCACGTCCTCGCACATCACGGCGGCCTTCACCGCGGCCTTCGCGTCCTTGCCGATGCTGAACACGCCGTGGTTCTGCATGAGGACGGCCTTGGACCGGTGGCCCTTGAGCGTCTCGACGATGCCCTGGCCGATCGAGTCGTCGCCGATCAGCGCGAACGGGCCGACCGGGATCTCGCCGCCGAACTCGTCGGCCATCGCGGTCAGCACGCAGGGGATGGCCTCACCGCGGGCGGCCCAGGCAGAGGCGTAGGTGGAGTGGGTGTGCACGACACCGCCGACGTCGGGCATGTTGCGGTAGACGTACGCGTGCGCGGCGGTGTCGCTGGACGGCGCGTGCTCGCCCTCCACGAGGTTGCCGTCGAGGTCGCACACGACCATGTTCTCCGGCGTCAGCTCGTCGTAGGAGACCCCGGACGGCTTGATCACGAACAGGTCCTCACCGGGGATCCGGCCCGAGACGTTGCCGGCCGTCCAGACCACCAGGTTGTAGCGCACGAGCTCGGCGTGCAGATCGGCGACGATCTTCCTGATGGTCATGCCTGGGCCTCGTTCCTGATCGCGCGGAGGGCGTGCAGCATCTTTCCGTCTCCGAAGAAGTCGTGGAGCCTGCGGTACTCGGCGTAGAGCCGGTCGTAGGCGTCGGCCCTGGCCTCGTCGGGCACGTACGCGGCCTCGGTGCGCTTGCCCATGGCCGCGGCGGCCTCCTCGATGCCGGGGTAGGCGCCGGCGGCGACGGCCGCGTGGATGGCCGAGCCGAGCGCGGGCCCCTGGTCGGAGCCGATGACCGACAGCGGGCGGCGCAGCACGTCGGCGTAGACCTGCATGAGGAAGCGGTTCTTCAGCAGGCCGCCGGCGACCACGAACTCCTCGACCGGCACGCCCGACTTCTCGAACGTCTCCACGATCATGCGGGCGCCGAACGCCGTGGACTCGATGAGCGCCCGGTAGACGTCCTCGGGCTTGGTGGCCAGGGTCTGGCCGATGATCACCCCGGAGAGGTTGTGGTCCACGAGCACCGAGCGGTTGCCGCCGAACCAGTCGAGCGCGACCAGGCCGTGCTCGCCGACGGCCTGCTTCTCGGCCAGCGCGGTGAGGCGTTCGTGGTCCAGGTCGCCGCCGAAGTTGTCCACGAACCAGGCGAAGATGTCGCCGACCGCCGACTGGCCGGCCTCATAGCCCCACAGGCCCGGGACGATGCCGTCGCGTACGACGCCGCACATGCCGGGCACCTCGGCGAGCCGGTCGCTGGGCATGATGTGGCAGGTGGAGGTGCCCATGATGGCCACCATCTGGCCGGGCCTGACGGCGTCGGCGGCGGCCGCGGTGACGTGGGCGTCCACGTTGCCGACCGCCACGGCGGCGCCCTCGGGGATGCCGGTCCACTCGGCCGCCTGCGCGGTCAGGCGTCCGGCGAGGCCGCCGAGCGGGGCCAGCGTGGTGCCGTTGACCTGCTCGCCGACCTGTCCGGTGGCGAGCTTACGCACGAAGCCGGCGAAGCCGGGGTTGAGCTCGCCGAGGTACTCCTCGGACGGGTAGCCGCCGTCCTGAAATATCCCCTTGTAGCCGACAGTGCAGATGTTGCGGCTCTCCACGCCGGTGAGCTGCCAGATGATCCAGTCGGCGGCCTCGATCCAGCGCTCGGCCCTGGCGTACACCTCGGGGGCCTCCTCCAGGACCTGCAGGCCCTTGGCGAACTCCCACTCCGAGGAGATCTTGCCGCCGTAGCGCGGCAGCCAGCTCTCGCCCCGGCGCGCGGCCAGCTCGTTGATCCGGTCGGCGTGCGGCTGCGCGGCGTGGTGCTTCCACAGCTTCGGCCAGGCGTGCGGCTCGTCCGGGGTCTCGAAGCACAGCGGCGTGCCGTCGGCCGTGGTGGGCAGCACGGTGCAGGCGGTGAAGTCGGTGCCGACGCCGATGACCTCTTCGGGTGCGACACCGGCGGCGGCGATCGCCTGGGGCACGGCGATCTTCAGCACGTCGATCCAGTCCTGCGGCGACTGCAGCGCCCAGTCCGGCCCCAGCCTCTTGCCGGAGCCAGGCAGGCTGTGCTCGATCACGCGGTGGGTGTACTCGTGGACGGCGCTGCCCAGCTCGGCGCCGTCGCTGACGCGGACGACGACGGCACGCCCTGAGAGCGTGCCGAAGTCCACTCCGACCACGTAACTGTTAGCGTTCACATTTTACTCCCGGGGGTTATTTCCATGCCAATCATCGCCTACCGAACCGGCGCCGTGCTCGACCGTACGACGAAGCTGGGCGGCACGACCAGGCGCTCGAACGCGGTCGGCCCCACGTCGATCTGCCGCAGCAGCACCTCGATGCAGTGCCGGCCCACCACGTCGAAGTCCTGCCTGACCGTGGTGAGCGGCGGCGAGAAGAACTCCGACTCTGGGATGTCGTCGAAGCCCACCACGCTGATCTGGCCGGGGACCCGCACGCCCGCCTCGCTGAGCGCCCGCAGCACGCCGAGCGCCATCTGGTCGTTGCCCGCGAACACGGCCGTGACGCCCTCCATCGCGGCCAGGCTCTTGCCCGCCTCGTAGCCGGCGCGGGGGCTCCAGTCGCCGGCCAGCGGCTCGGGCGCCGGCCGGCCCGCCTCTCTCAGGGCGGCGCGCCAGCCCTCCATCCGGCCCTCGGTCTCCAGCCAGTCTGGCGGGCCGCTGACGTGCCACACGGTCTCGTGGCCCAGCTCCAGCAGGTGGCGGGTGGCGAGCCTGGCGCCCTGGACCTGGTCGATGCAGACCACCGACACGTCGGCGGCGTGCGTGCCCTCGACCGCCACCGCCGGCATGCCGGGCGGCAGGTTCTCCAGGGCCCGCCCGGCCGAGCGCTGCGGCGCGACCACCACGACCCCGTCCACGCCCTGCTCGGCGAGGTAGTCGATGGCGTCGCGCACGCTCGCCGCGTCGATCGACTTCAGGCTGACGATGCTGACGAAATAGCCCGCCGTCCTGGCCGCCTGCTCGATGCCGTAGATCGTGCTGGCCGGGCCGTACAGGGTGGTGTCGAAGCTCACCACGCCGAGCGTCCGCGACCGCTTGGTGACCAGGGCGCGGGCGACCAGGTTACGTCGGTAGCCCAGCCGGGTGATCGCCTCCTCCACCCGGGCCCGGGTGTCGGGCCGGACGTTCGGGTGGTCGTTGAGCACCCGGGAGACCGTCTGGTGCGACACGCCCGCCTCCTTGGCCACGTCGGCCATGACCGGCAGGCGGCGCTTGGGGGTCGTCACGGTCTCTCCTTTCGCTGGGCTCAGGGGATCTTACTAACGCGAGGCACCCGCCCTACGCTTGGTCCACACATCGAACGCGACGGCCGCCAGGAGGACGGCGCCCTTGACGAGCATGACCCGCTCGCTGGGGGAGCCGATCAGGGACATGCCGTTGTTGATGACCGCCATGATCAGGCCGCCGGTGATCGCGCCGACCACCTTGCCGACGCCGCCCTGCACGGCCGCGCCGCCGATGAAGGCCGCCGCGATGGCGTCCAGCTCGAAGCTGTTGCCCGCGGTGGGACCCGCCTGGTTGAGTCGGCCGGCGAAGATGATTCCGGCGATGGCCGACAGCACGCCCATGTTGACGAAGATCCAGAAGACCACCGACTTGACCTTCACGCCGGACATGACCGCCGCCTGCAGGTTGCCGCCGATGGCGTAGATCTGCCGGCCGAAGACCGTGCGGTTGGCCATCAGCGAGTACCCCAGCACGAGCACCGCCAGCAGCACCAGAACCCACGGGAGGTTCTTGAAGCGGGCGAGCTGCACGACCAGGAAGAGGATCAGCGCGGCCCCGGCCGCCAGCTTCAGCACGAACAGCGCCATCGGCTCCACCGCCTGGCCGTAGCCGCGGCGGGCGTTGCGGGTGCGCCACTGGCTGGCCGCCATGCCGGCGATGGCGACGACGCCGATCAGCAGGCTGAACAGGTCGGCGCCGCCGAGCGGGCCGAGGCCGATGTTGCCGAGGTAGCCGTTGGTGAAGCCGTTGGCCAGCGTGCGGACCTGGTCGGGGAACGGGCCGATGCCCTGGTTGCCCAGCACGGTCAGGGTCAGCGCCCTGAACAGCAACATGCCCGCGAGCGTCACGATGAACGCCGGGATGCCGAAGTACGCGATCCAGTACCCCTGCCAGGCCCCGATGAGCGCCCCGGCCACCAGCGTGACCAGCAGGGCCAGCGGCCACGGCCAGCCCATGTTCACCATGAGCACGGCGGCCAAGGCTCCCGTGACCGCCACCACCGAGCCGACCGACAGGTCGATGTGCCCGGCGATGATGATCAGGATCATGCCGATCGCGAGGATCAGGACGTAGGAGTTCTGGACGATGATGTTGGAGATGTTCTGCGGCTGGAGCATCGCGCCGTCGGTCAGCACCGAGAACAGCACGACGATCAGCGCGAAGGCGATGTAGATGCCGCTGGATCGCAGGTTGAGCGACACTCCGCCGAGCGACACCCTGCCCGGCTGCCGTGGCGCTCCTCCGTCGCCCTTGGCGCCGACCTCCACGTCGGTGGGCGTGATGCTACTCATTTTTCCTGTCCCTTGGTCATCAAGTACATGAGGTGTTCCTGGGTGGCCTCCTGGCGCGGCACCTCGCCGGTGATGCGGCCCTCGGAGAGGGTGTAGATGCGGTCGCACAGGCCCAGCAGCTCGGGCAGCTCGGACGAGATCACGAGCACGGCCTTGCCCTGGTCGGCCAGGCGGTTGATGATCGTGTAGATCTCGTACTTGGCGCCGACGTCGATGCCCCTGGTGGGCTCGTCGAGGATGAGCACGTCAGGCTCGGTCAGGATCCACTTGGAGAGCACGACCTTCTGCTGGTTGCCGCCGCTCAGCTTGCCGACGACGCTGTTGACGCTGGGCGCCTTGATGTTCATGCTCTTGTGGAACTGCTCGGCGACCCGGTATTCCTCGTTCTCGTTGACCCAGCCGCGCTTGGACAGCCCGGTGAGCCCGGCCGCCGAGACGTTGCGCTTGATGTCCTCGATGAGGTTGAGGCCGTACCTCTTGCGGTCCTCGGTGGCGTAGGCGATGCCGTGGCCGATCGCGTCCTGCACGTTGCGGATCTCGATCGGCTTGCCGTCCTTGAAGATCTTGCCCGAGATGTGCACGCCGTACGTGCGCCCGAAGACGCTCATCGCGAGTTCGGTGCGCCCGGCGCCCATCAGCCCCGCGAGGCCGACGATCTCGCCCCGGCGCAGCGTCAGCGCGGCGCCGTCGACGACCTTCCTGCCGGGCTGGCTGGGACTGTAGACCGTCCAGTCCTCGATGCGCAGCACCTCCTCGCCGATCGTCGGCTCGTGCGGCGGGAAGCGGTTGTCGAGCGCGCGGCCGACCATGCCCGAGATGATGCGGTCCTCGGTGACGTGACCGGAGGCCATGTCCAGCGTCTCGATCGTCTGCCCGTCGCGGATGATCGTGACGGCGTCGGCGATGGAGATGACCTCGTTCAGCTTGTGGGAGATGATCACGCAGGTGATGCCCTCGTCCCGCAGGCCGCGAAGGAGGTCGAGCAGGTGGGCCGAGTCGTCGTCGTTGAGCGCGGCGGTCGGCTCGTCGAGGATGAGCAGCCTCACCTCCTTCGAGAGCGCCTTGGCGATCTCGACGAGCTGCTGCTTGCCCACGCCGATGTCGGAGATCGGGGTCGTCGGGTTCTCACGCAGGCCGACCCGCTTCATCAGCTCGCCGGCCTCGTAGTTGGTGCGGTTCCAGTCGATGAAGCCGCGCTTGGCTCGCTCGTTGCCGAGGAAGATGTTCTCCGCGATCGACAGCTGCGGACTGAGGGCCAGCTCCTGGTGGATGATGACGATTCCGGCGTGCTCGCTGTCGCGGATGCCGCCGAACTCGACCGTCTTCCCCTCGAAAGTGATCTCGCCCTCGTACTCGCCGTGCGGGTAGACCCCGGAGAGCACCTTCATCAACGTCGACTTGCCTGCGCCGTTCTCGCCACAGATGGCGTGGATCTCGCCCCGCCGGACGGAGAGGTTGACGTTCTGCAGCGCCTTGACGCCGGGGAACGTCTTGGTGATCCCGCTCATCCGCAAGATGTGCTCGGTCATGATGCCCCTCGCTCAGGGAAAGCCCGGGGACCTCGCGGTCCCCGGGCTCAGGCCCTTACTTGAGCTGGTCCTCGGTGTAGTAGTTGCCGCCGATGATGATTTCCTTGTAGTTGCTCTTGTCCACGATCACCGGGTCGAGCAGGTACGACGGGACGACCTTGTTGCCGTTGTCGTAGTCCTTCTCGTTGTTCACCTCGGGCTTCTGGCCCTTGAGCACGGCGTCGGCCATCTTCACGGTCTGCTCGGCGAGCTTGCGGGTGTCCTTGAAGATGGTGGAGTACTGCTCATCGGCGATGATCGACTTGACCGACTGGAGCTCGGCGTCCTGGCCGGTCACGATCGGGTACGGCTTGCTGTAGCCGGAGCTCTTCAGCGCCGACAGGATGCCGATGGACAGGCCGTCGTACGGGGAGAGCACGCCGTCGACCTTCTTGCCGCCGGTGTAGGTCTTGGTGAGGATGTCCTCCATGCGCTTCTGCGCCGTGGCCGGGTCCCACCGCAGGATGGCGGCCTGCTTGAAGTCGGTCTGGCCGCTCGCGACCTTCAGGGTGCCGTCGTCGATCTTCGGCTTGAGCACCGACATGGCGCCGTTCCAGAAGAACGTGGCGTTGTTGTCGTCGGGCGAGCCGCCGAACAGCTCGACGTTGAACGGGCCCTTCTTGCCGTCCTCGACGCCGAGGCCCTTGAGCAGCGAGGTCGCCTGCTGCACGCCGACCTTGAAGTTGTCGAACGTGGCGTAGTAGTCGACGTTCGGGCTGTTGCGGATGAGGCGGTCATAGGCGATGACCGGGATCTTGTTGTCGGCGGCCTGCTGCAGCTGCGAGGTGATCGCGGTGCCGTCGATCGAGGCGATGATCAGGAGCTTGGCGCCCTTGGTGATCTGGTTCTCGATCTGGTTGGCCTGAGTGGGGATGTCGTTCTCGGCGTACTGGAGGTCGACCTTGTAGCCCAGCTTCTCCAGCTGCTGCTTGACGTTGTCGCCGTCGTGGATCCAGCGCTCCGACGACTTCGTCGGCATCGTGACGCCGATCAGGGCGCCGGCGTTACCGGCGGCGGCCGAGGCGGAGGCCTGGGTGTCCACGGTCTTCGTGCTCGAGCCGCAGGCCGTCATCGTCGCGGCGAGCGCGATGACGGACACCACGCCCCCGATTCGTCCCAGTCTCATGTCATCTCCTTGCGATGGGGGTCGCGGCAGCGCTGGATGCGGCAGCTGCCGATAGAGCGAGAGATTCGATCACAGAGCGTGACGAATCAGAACAACATTCTCATTCGCTTTCCGCCGATTGTTATCGCTAACAACGGCGATGTCAACGGCCGGGCATAACCTACCGGAAACTTTCGGGTAACTTTCCCGCAGGTCAGCGGCGGGATCGGGCTGAGAACAGGCGCTGCAGCAAGATGAAGACGAAGAGCAACATTCCAATGAAGATCTTCGTCCACCAGGACGACAGGGTGCCCTCGAAACTGATGATTGTCTGGATCAGGCCCAGCACGAGCACGCCCAGCACGGCGCCGAACAGGAAACCGCTACCGCCGGTGAGCAGCGTACCGCCGATGACCACCGCCGCGATCGCGTCCAGCTCCATGCCCACGGCGTGCAGCCCGTATCCGGAGAGCATGTAGAACGACAGCAGCACGCCGCCGAGGGCCGAGCAGAACCCGCTGATCGTGTAGACCGCGATCTTCGTCCGTCCCACGGGCAGCCCCATCAGCAGCGCCGACTGCTCGCTTCCGCCCGTGGCGTACACCGCGCGGCCGAGCCGGGTGTAGTGCAGCACGTACGCGGCCACCAGCACGACCACCACGGCGACGATCACGCTCGGTGAGATCCACATGTCGGCGAACAGGTCGATCCTCGCCTGCGCGAACGCCGTGAACGTGGGATCCTCGATCGGGATCGAGTCCGTGCCGATCGTGTAGCAGAGCCCTCTGGCCAGAAACATGCCCGCCAGCGTCACGATGAACGGCTGGATGTCGAAGGCGTGCACGATGTAGCCCATCACCAGCCCCAGCCCCGCCCCGATGACCAGCACCAGCGGGATCACCAGGTACGGCGGCCACCCCGGCCCCTGCATGAGGCTGGCCGAGATCATCGTGGACAGCGCCACCACGGACCCCACCGACAGGTCGATGCCCCCGGTCAGGATCACGAACGTCATCCCGACCGCCACCACCAGCAGGAAGGCGTTGTCGATGAAGACGTTGAGTATCACCTGGCCGCTGGCGAAGCCCTCGTAGCGGATCCCCCCGGCCACGAACATGGCCAGGAACAGAAACCCGGTCACCAGGACCGGCAGGTACTTGGCGGGCACGCTCGCCCGGCCGACGGTCAACGTCGTCACGCGGTCACCCGCACTTTCTCCTTGGCCGCCGGGTTGTGCGGCGTCGTCCGGCCGCGTCTGCGGAACGCCTTCTCGCGGAAGGACGGGGACTGGATGAGGCAGACCGCCGTCACGACCAGCGCCTTGAACAGCAGCGTGGTCTCCGGCGGAACGCCGATCGAGTAGATCGTGGTGGTCAGGGTCTGGATGATCAGCGCGCCCAGCACGGTGCCGCCGAGCGAGAACCGGCCGCCGGACAACGACGTGCCGCCGATCACGACGGCCAGGATGGCGTCCAGCTCGATCCACAGGCCGGCGTTGTTGCCGTCGGCGCTGGAGACGTTCGAGCTGATCATCAGCCCGGCCACGCCCGCGCACAGGGCGGCGAAGGCGTACACCATGATGATGATCCCGCGCGCCCTGATGCCCGCGAGCCTGCTGGCCTCGGCGTTGCCGCCGACCGACTCGATCAGCATGCCCAGCGCCAGCCGCCGGGTGAGGAACGCGGTGATCGCCAGCACACCGATCACAATGAGGATGCCGAACGGCACGGTCAGCCAGTAGCCGCCGCCGATCACCTTGTACGCCGGACTGTTGACGGTGATGATCTGGCCGTCGGTGATGAGCTGGGCCAGGCCGCGCCCGGCCACCATGAGGATCAACGTGGCGATGATCGGCTGGATGCCGACGCCCGCGACCAGGAACCCGTTCCAGGCCCCGAGCACCAGGCAGAGCCCGAGGGCCACCGCCACGGCGGTGAACACGCTCGCGTCCTGGCTGATCTGCAGGCAGGCCAGCGCTCCCGAGATCGCCACCACCGAGCCGACCGACAGGTCGATCCCGCCGGTGGCGATGACCAGCGTCATCCCCAGCGACACCAGGATCAGCGGCGCGCCGAAGCGCAGGATGTCGATCAGGCTGCCGTACAGGTGGCCCTCTCTGAGCTGGATCGAGAAGAAGGTCGGCGTGAAGAGCACGTTCAGCACCAGCAGCAGTACGAGGACCACCACCGGCCACAGCAGCCGCCTCATGAGGTCCGGCCTCCGCTCGCGATCGTTTCCATGAGCACGTCCGTCGTCAGCTCGTCGTCGTTGGGCAGCTCGGCCACCAGCCGCCGGTCGCGCAGCACCTCGACCTTGTGGCTGAGCCGCAGCACCTCCTCCAGCTCGGCCGAGATGAACAGGACCGCCATGCCGCCGCCGGACAGCTCCGCGACCAGGCGCTGGATCTCGGTCTTCGCGCCGACGTCGATGCCCCGGGTGGGCTCGTCCAGGATGAGCAGACGGGGCTCGAGGATGAGCCACCTGGCCAGCAGGACCTTCTGCTGGTTGCCGCCGCTGAGGTTCCGTACGAGGTGCTCGGGGTTGGGCGGGCTGATCTTCAGCGCCTTGATGTACCTCCCGACCAGCTCGTCCTGCTGCTCGCGTGGCACCGGCCTGGTCCATCCCCTGGTGGCCTGGAGGGCGAGGATGATGTTCTCGCGCACGGTGAGGTCGGGGATGAGCCCGTCGGTCTTGCGGTTCTCGGAGCAGAACGCGATCTTGTGGCTCATGGCCGCGCGCGGTGTACGCAACGACGCCGGCGACCCGCCGATCGCGATCTCGCCCGTGCCCGCGTGGTCCGCGCCGAACAGCAGCCTCGCGATCTCCGTACGGCCGGAGCCGAGCAGCCCCGCCAGGCCCACGACCTCGCCCTCGTGGATCGTGAGCGTGAACGGCTCGATGGCGCCCGGCCTGCCCAGCTCGCGCGCCTCGACCAGCGGCCGGTCGAAGACCTTGGCCTCGCCGTGCAGCCGCTCCAGCGCGGCCAGCTCCTGGCCGATCATCTTGGCGACCAGCTCGACCTGCGGGAGCTGCCTGGTGAGGTACTCGCCGACGAGCCGTCCGTTCCTGAGGATCGTCATGCGGTCCGATATCTCGTAGATCTGGTCGAGGAAGTGGGAGACGAAGAGGATGGCGATGCCCTCCTCCTTCAGCCTCCTCATCACCCTGAAGAGCTGCTCGACCTCGTCCGCGTCCAGGCTGGACGTGGGCTCGTCCAGGATCAGCACCCTCGCCTCGATGTCGATCGCCCGCGCGATGGCCACCATCTGCTGGATGGCCAGCGAGTACGTCGACAGCGGCGCCGACACGTCCAGGCTCAGCTCCAGCCGGGCCAGCAGCTCGCCGGCCCTGGCCCGCATCCGCTTCCAGTCGATGCGGCCTCTGCGGCGGGGCTCGCGGCCGATGAAGATGTTCTCGGCCACCGACAGGTTCGTGCAGAGGTTGACCTCCTGGTAGACCGTGCTGATGCCGGCCTGCTGCGCCTCCAGCGGGCTGCCGAACGCCACGGGGGCGCCGCCCAGCTCGATGGTGCCCGCGTCGGCGGGGTGGACGCCGGTGAGCACCTTGATCAGGGTGGACTTGCCCGCGCCGTTCTCTCCCATGAGCGCGTGCACCTCCCCGGGCAGCAGTCTCAGGTCGACGCCGTCCAGGGCCTTCACGCCAGGGAACTGCTTGCCGATCCCGCTCATCGTCAGGACCGGCGCGGGTGCGGCCATTTCGCGCCTTTCTCTGTTGGGTGGGTTCCGTGCCCCGCACTCCGGCCGGTGAGGGCATCGCCCTTCGAGCGGCCCCGGCCGAAGTGCGGGGGTGACGACCCGGCCGGCGGATCAGTACTGACGGGAGGACAGGACCTGCTTGGCCTGCTCCTGCGTGAACGTGGTCTCCTCGGTCACCACGCGGGCAGGCACCTGCTCACCCTTGACGACCTTCTTGGCGAGGTCCATGAGCTGCGGGCCGAGCAGCGGCGAGCACTCGACGATGAAGCTGATCTTCCCGTCGGCCAGCGCCTGCATGCCGTCCTTGACCGCGTCCACGGTGACGATCTTGATGTCCTTGCCGGGCACCTTGCCCGCACCCTCGATGGCCTCGATCGCGCCCAGCCCCATGTCGTCATTGTGCGCGTAGAGCACGTCGATGTCCGGGTTGGACTTCAGGAAGGCCTCCATGACCTCCTTGCCCTTGGCCCTGGTGAAGTCGCCGGTCTGGGAGGCGATGATCTTGAACTTCGGATCGGCCCCGATGACCTCCTGGAACCCGGACTTGCGGTCGTTGGCCGGCGCCGAGCCCGTCGTGCCCTGCAGCTCGACGATGTTCACCGGGTCCTTGCCGTCCTTGTACTCGTTGACCAGCCACTGGCCGGCCTTCTTGCCCTCCTCCACGAAGTCGGAGCCGAGGAAGGTCTTGTACAGGGAGGTGTCCTTGGAGTCGACGGCGCGGTCGGTCAGGATGACCGGGATCTTCGCGTTCTTGGCCTCCTTGAGCACGGTGTCCCAGCCCGACTCCACGACCGGCGAGAAGGCGATGACGTCCACCTTCTGCTGGATGTAGGAGCGGATGGCCTTGATCTGGTTCTCCTGCTTCTGCTGGGCGTCGGAGAACTTGAGCGTGATGCCCGCGCTCTTGGCCGAGTCCTGCACCGACTTGGTGTTCGCGGTCCGCCACCCGCTCTCCGCACCCACTTGGGAGAAGCCCATGGTGATCGAGCTGCCGCCACCGCCACCGCCACTGCTGCCGCCACTGCTGCCGCCGCACGCGCTCACCGACATCGCCGTAAGCCCGGCGAGCACCAGCGCCGAGATCCTCTTCAACACGTTGGGGGATTCCCTTCTCATGTGAGCGCTAACATCACAAGAGCTACGCCAGCGCTCCTTAGCCTTCCTGTATTGCTTTCCGTACGGCATGCGCCCCCGACCGCGCCGTGCCGATCGCTGCGAGCCCCCGCGTAACGGGGTCGCTCTGCCGACTGTGAACGCTAACAACGTGCCGCGTCAAGAGGCCTCGAGATTACGGTCGGGTTACACGGACCCATGCCGACGGGGCGGGCCCAGGCCGGCGGCCCGCCCCGCTTCCTCACTGGACGACGCGGTAGTGGGTGGTCACCCGGCCCTCGTCGTCGAGGACGTGGAACGCGACCGACGGCGGAAGGTCGAAGTCCACGCAGTTGTCGAACGACGTGCCGCCCTCCCACGGCAGCTTCAGCGTGGACACGACGCCCGGGGCGGCCAGCAGCGGACGCCCGGCGAAGGTGGTGGCGGCGGGCGTGTGGGCGTGGCCGACCAGCACGGCGGGCACGTTCGGGTGCCGCCCGAGCAGCTCGGCCAGCGGCTCGGGCGCGTGCAGCCGGATCGAGTCCGCGGGCGGGCTGTGCAGGACGGCGGGCGGGTGGTGGAAGGCCACGAACACCGGCAGGTCCGCGCCGCCGAGCACATCCTCCAGCCAGGCGAGCGTCTTGTCGTCCAGGTGGCCCGCGTCCTCGCCGGGGATGGAGGAGTCGCACATGGCGTAAACGGCCCCGGAGGTGCGGAGCACCTGGTTGATCGGCCCGTCGTCGTCCGGCCGCTGCTCGCCGAGCAGGACGCGGCGGAACTGCTCCCGTACGTCGTGGTTGCCGGGGCCGACCAGGACCGGGTGGCGTGAGGCGAGCAGCTTGCGCGCCTCCTCGTACTCCTCGGCGAGCCCGTGGTCGGCGATGTCGCCGGTGACCAGCACGGCGTCGAGATCGTAAGGGAGCGCGTCGAGGTAGCGCATGACGGAGGTGGCGCGCCCGACGCTCTGGGGTGTCGCGCCGATGTGGATGTCGCTCAGGTGAGCGATCACGATCATGTGATGTGGTCCTTTCCTGTTCGGCCAGCTCACCCACCGTAGGCCGGGATACCGGACCATACGTAAGATCCGGTCCTGTGCCGAAAAGTTGGGCCGGTTCCGGGGTGGACCTGCATCTGGAGGTCTCCGCCGCGGGCGGGCGGCGGCGCGGGCTGGAGGAGGCGCTGCGGCAGGCGGTCAGGGACGGGCGGCTGCCGCGCGGCACGCGGCTGCCCTCGACGCGAGCGCTGGCGGCCGAACTGGGGCTCTCGCGCGGCACGGTGAGCGCGGCGTACGACCAGCTCGTCGCCGAGGGTTACCTGACCACCCGACCGGGCTCCGCCACCGAGGTCGCCGACGTGACGCGGAGAGCAGCGTCGCTTCCGCAGTCGTCCGGGCCCGCCCCGGCGCCGCCGCACGATCTGCGGCCCGGGCAGCCCGACGTGTCGGCCTTCCCCGCGCGCGCCTGGTTGCGGGCCACCCGGCACGTGCTCTCCACCGCGCCCGCCGAGGTCTTCGGCCCGTGCGACCCGCGCGGCCGGATCGAGCTGCGGGCGGCCCTGGCCGGCTATCTGGGCAGGACGCGCGGCGTGATCACCACGCCGGACCTGATCGTCGTCACGACGGGGTTCGTCCAGGCGCTCAACCTGCTCGCCCGCGTGATCGACGGGCCTTTCGCCATGGAGGAGCCGGGGCACGACTTCTACCGCGAGGTGGTGCGCCGGGCCGGGCGCGAGGCCGTACCGCTGCCCGTGGACGAGCTCGGCGCGCAGGTGGACACGCTCACCCCGGACACCGCGGCCGCGATCGTCACGCCCGCGCACCAGTACCCCATGGGCGTGCCCCTGCACCCGGCCCGCCGCCGGGCGCTGCGTGAGTGGGGCGGGGTGGTCGTCGAGGACGACTACGACGGGGAGTTCCGCTACGACCGGCAGCCGGTGGGCGCCTTCCAGGGCACCGCGCCCGAGCACGTCGTGTACGTCGGCACCACCTCCGAGTCCCTCTCCCCCGCACTCCGCCTGGCCTGGATGGCGGTGCCGTCCTCGCTGATCGGCCCGGTGACCGAGGCCAAGCTGTACGCCGACGCCCACACCGAGGTGCTCGGCCAGCTCGTCCTGGCCAGGATGATCGAGACCCACGACTACGACCGCCACATCCGCGCCGCCCGCCTCCGCTACCGCCGCCGCCGCGAGCTCCTGCGCGCCCGGCTCGGCCCCGGCCCGGACCAGCCACTCCCCGGTGTCACCCTGCCCGGCGTGGCCGCGGGGCTGCATGCCCTCCTCCTGCTCCCCGAGGGCGGGCCCACGGAGGAGGAGCTCCTCGCCGCGTGCGAACAGCGCGGCATCGCGCTGCGCGGCGCCTCCCCTCTCTGGCGGGGCGCAGGCCGCGAGGGCCTGCTCATCGGGTACGCCGCCCCGCCGGAACGCGCCTATCCCCACGCCCTCGAAGCCCTGGCGCAGGCGCTCGCCGGAACTGGAAGGCCGCGCCGGCCGTTGTCAAGGTGAGAGAAGGAGGGACATGGGCTGGCAGTACCGAAAGACCATCAAAGTCGGACCGTTCCGGATCAACCTGTCGCGACACGGCGTCAGTCACAGTTTCGGCAACCGGCGCTTCCACGTCACCACCACTCCCGACGGCCGCCGTCACGTCTCCGTACGCCTGCCCGGCGGCTTCCACGTCGGCAAGTCGTTCGGCGGCCGGCACTACCCGAGGCATTAGGCCGGTCACTGACCGTCTGACATAGCGCGGGCCGGACTGCGAAAGCCCCCGGCCCGTGCCCTTCCCTAGTCGCGGTAGCGCTCGACGAGCTCGGACCCGATCCTGGCCAGCTGGGACCGCACCTCATCCGGCTCCACGACCTCCACCCGCGAGCCCCACCCGGCCAGCTGCTCGGCGATCGTCAACGCCATCGGCGCCGCCACCCGCACCCTGACCCGCCCGTCCTGCTCGGCCGCCACGACCTCGCAGTGGCGGCCGAAGTGCGAGCGCAGCACCGGCAGGAACCGCTCGGCGATGAGCACGGTCGCGGTGAGCAACGAGCGCCGCCGCTCCATCTCGTCCACGACCTGCCCCCACGCCTGCGACAGTTCGAACCCTTCCGGCCGTTCGAAGGTGAGCTCCGTCACGGCGGCCCCGGCGATCCGGTCCACCCGGAACGTGCGCTGCCCGGCCTCCGTGCCGGCCACCAGGTACCAGACGTCGTCCTTGTCCACCAGGCCCCAGGGATCGACCAGGCGGTGGGTGCGTTCGCGGGAGCGGCCCTCGTACACGAGCCTGACCTTGCGGCGCCGTACGGTGGCGCTCTGCAGGACCTCCACCAGCTTGGGGCGGTCACGATCGCGCTCGCCCCAGGGGGCGGGGTCGACCACCACGGCGTCCGCGGCGGCCTCGGCGTCGGCCCTGAACGTCTGGGGCAGGGCACGCAGCAGCTTGCGCAGCGCGGACTTGACCTCGGGCGCGGCGGACGCGGCCGGCCCCGCCAGGAGGAACAGCGTCTGGGCCTCGTTCGCGGTGAGCCCGCTGAGGTCGGTCCTGGCGCCGCCCAGCAGCGACCAGCCGCCCCCGCGCCCGGCCTGCGGATATACCGGGATGCCGGCGGCGGACAGCGCTTCGAGGTCGCGGCGCGCGGTGGCCACGGACACTTCCAGCTCCGTGGCCAGCTCGGCCGCGGTCACCCGGCCACGGGCCTGCATGAGCAGCAGGGCGGCGACAAGTCGATCGGCTCGCATGGTCCGAAATTCTCCCCGGAAAAGTGCTCATTTGATGAGCACTTTGGCAGGAAGAATCAACGACATCACCGGCAAGAAAGGACCAGACAGATGATCCGCGGATTCGCCACCCTCAACTTCTACGCAGCCGACCTCGAGGCGGCCAAGGCCTGGTACACCGAGCTGCTCGGGCTCGAGCCGTACTACCAGGTCCCGGGCGGCTACATCGAGTGGCGCGTCGGCGACTACCAGCACGAGCTGGGCATCATCGACAGCCGCTACGCCCCGGCGGGCGCCACGGAGCGGCCCGGAGGCGCGATCATGCACTGGCACGTGGACGACATCGAGGCCGCTTTCGAGCGCCTGCTCGCCATGGGCGCCAAGGAGTACGAGCCGATCACGAAGCGGGGCGAGGGGTTCGTCACCGCGTCCGTGCTCGATCCGTTCGGCAACGTCCTCGGCATCATGTACAACCAGCACTACCTGGACGTGCTCGGCAAGTGACACTCTGCGATCCTGGACCTGTGTCCCGGCCGCATATCCTGCTCACCGCCCCGCCCCGCGCGGGCAAGACCACCGTCATCCGCCGCCTCGCCGCGCTGCTCGGGGCGGCGGGGGTGCCGGTGCGCGGGTTCCTCAGCGACGAGATACGCGAGCACGGGCGCCGGGTGGGGTTCATGGTGGCGGAGTTCGGCGGGGACAAGGCGGTGATGGCGCACGTCTCGTGGGCGTCGGGGCCGAGGATCGGGCGGTACGGCGTGAACGTGGCCGAGTTCGAACGCGTCGCGCTGCCGGCCCTGGACCGGGCGTTGGCCACGCGCGGCGCGGTCGCACTCGTCGACGAGATCGGCCCCATGGAGCTGCTGTCGCCCGCGTTCCTGCCGCGCTGCGCGGCGCTGTTCAAGGCCGACCTCCCGCTCGTGGCCACGGTCCACCAGCGCACCCGGCCCTCGCTGAAGGCCTGCATCGAGGCCGACCTGATCACCGTGACGCCGGAGAACCGCGACTCACTCCCGGAAACCCTCAGCCGCCTGCTGGCTCAGGGGTTGTGAACCCTCGTCCCGAAGGCGGACAGCCCCTGCTCGTGGTGCTCGATCAGGCCCATCCGCCGGTAGAAGGCGTGGTTGGCGGGCCCTTCAGGGGTGGATTCGTGGTCGGTGGTCAGCACGAAGTACCGGCAGTGCGCATACCGCTCGATCAGGTGCTCCATGAGCCGCCGCCCGATCCCCTGGCCGTGGTGCTCCTTGTCGACCAGCACCTCCTGCACGTAGCAGACGATCTCGTCATCGGACACCGTGCGCGCCAGGCCGAGCAGCTGCCCTGCCTCGTCCCTGGCGGCGATGACGAGGTGCGAGTTCGCCAGGCTCCGGCGCACCTTGGCGATGTCCTGCGTCCAGGGCTTCCAGCCCACCGAGTCGTACAGCCGGTAAAGCTCGGCCTCGTCGAACGTGGTCTCCTGAGAGATGATCACCAATTATGGGACTCCTCAGCATAGGTTGCTGCAATTGAGCTTATTGGGCCACGGGATTCGGGGGCGGACATGGGTGCGGGACGGTTGATCCTGCTGTGCGGCCTGCCCGGCTCGGGCAAGACGACGCACGCCAAGCGCCTTGCCGCCGAGATCCCGGCTGTCCGGCTGTGCCCCGACGAGTGGCTCGCGGGCCTCGGCGTCGACCCCTATGACGAGGGGGCACGCGCCCGGCTGGAGCGACTGCTCTGGGAGCACGCGCGGGAGCTGCTGAGGCTCGGCCAGACCGTCATCCTGGAGTACGGCTTCTGGTCGCGCGCCGAACGCGACGAGCTGCGACTGGCCGCCCGCGCCCTGGGCGCGGCCGTCGAGCTGCGCTATCTCGGTGCCCCGCTGGAGGAGCTGCATCGCCGGCTGGAAGCACGCAACGCGAGCGGCGGCTGGGGCACGGTGCCGGTGAGCCGGGCCATGCTCGAGGAGTGGGCCACCCTCTTCGAGCCGCCCGATCGCGCCGAGACAGCTCTGTACGACTCCGAGCGCTGACCCGAAACAGAAAGCCCGGGCATCAGGCCCGGGCGTTCATGTGGGGTGGAGCTATGGGGATTCGAACCCCAGACCTCCTCCATGCCATGGAGGCGCGCTACCAACTGCGCTATAGCCCCTTGCGATCACCAAGTGTATCGGAGTTCCGGAGCCCTCGTGTCACGCCGAGGCGCTGTGGTACGTCTATGGGACGCGCGGAGGCGGATCGCCGAGTGGTTCGTCAACGCCGCCGCCGGCGGCGACGTCGACGGGCTGATCGAGCTGTTCGCGAGCGAGGTCACGATGGTCAGCGACGGCGGCGGCAAGGCCAGCGCCGCGCTCCGGGCCATCACCGGCGTGGACAACGTCAGCCGGTGGCTGGTGTCGGTCCGCTCTCCTGCCAACATGGCGAGCTTCATGGCCTCGAGAAGATCTCCCACCTGCAGCCCGTCTGAGGCGTGTGAGGATGCGGGTCAGGCGGTGCGCCGGGCAGGCATGCGGGCTTCGCGCACCAGCGCGGAGAGATCCACCCCCGCGTCCCTGAGGATCGCGGCGGCGCCGTTCGTGTGGTCGGCGAGCAGGCCCCACAGCAGGCACTGCCCCGTGACGGGCCCGGGCCGCCACATGGCCACCTCGATCACCTTCCTGGCGTGCATGGCCAGCGGGAGCTCGCCCAGCGGCCCGTACAGGGTCACCCGCAACGGCCGCACCCGTGACCGCCGCAGGGTCCACAACCCGGGCGCGTCCAGACCCGCCCTGGTGCGGCGGTGCACGGCGTCGAGGTCGATCCCGAGCGTGGCCAGCAGCGAACGCGCGTCGCCCACGTCCACCCGCGCCCGCACGTCGGCGGCGGAGACGGTGAAGGACCGCAGCGAGAACGGCCGCATTTCGGCCACCCCCAGCAGCATCAGATCGGCGTCGAGCGCGGAGCGCCCCGCGTCGAGCGCGAGTATCCCCGCCTTGACCACGGCCCTGCGGGCATCCTCGGTGAACCTGGCGAACACGCGGCTACCTCCCCGTCCTGCGAGCATGCTTGCGATGAGCCGACTGCCGCCGGACCCCCAGCGCGTCGGCGATCTGCTCCCAGGACCACCCCTGGGCGCGGGCGTTCGACACGTGCGTCGCCTCCAGCTCCTCCAGCAAGGTTCTGAGCGCGGCCACGGCCGCCAGCCCCACCCCTGGATCGCGATCGGCGGCCGCCTCGGCCAGCTCGGTGACTTCCATGACGTCAGCATGCGCTGACAAGGATCCACTTGTCAACATATGCTGACAGAAATGATCAGATCCGCCGGTCCTGCGGGCCGCAGGTGGTGCGCATGGTCAGGGTCGCCTCTTCCAGCATGAGCGCGACCTCGACCCGGCCCAGCTCGGCCGTGCTCGCGACATGGGTGCCGCCGCACGCCATGGACGCCTCGCCGTCCGGCAGCGAGCAGTGCCACGTACGGCGATCCGTCAGCTCCGGCCCCGGAATGTCCAGCCAGACCGGCGCATCGGCGGCCACCCACGCCGCGAGCTGCTCGTTCGCCTGCCGGGCCACCTTCTCGAAGTCCACCCCGTCGGCGGAGAAGCCCTTCTTGCGCAGGGACTTGCCCAGGCGATAGACGTCCACGCTCCCGTGCGGGACGATCCGCGACGAGACGATCGCCGCGTGATCGAAGTCGGGGCGGCCGAGCGGGTCCGGCGCCGTCTCCTTGCGCCAACGGTCGGCCAGGGCGGAGTTCAGGGCGAGGGCGGCCAGGTGGCAGACGGTGTGACCGGCCGAGACCGCCGCCCGGAAGTCGGCGTCCACCTCGAGCTCCACTTCCGCCCCCACGGGCAGCGGCTCCTCGGTGACGTGGACCACCAGCCACTGCCAGCCCTCGGTGCCGCGCCGCACCGGGATGGACTCGCCGGCGAGGATCTCGCCGGTGCTCGACTGGGCCCCTGTCACACAGTCGACCACCGGCAGGCCCCCGATCGTGCCCCGGTCGGCGGGCTGGTCGGGCCAGGCGTGGTTGAGGGGGTGGAACGGCGTCTCGGCGACGACGAGACCGTGCCGGTCCCCCACCGGCACGGCCCCGACGATCTGGGAACGGCCTCTGGTCCGGCCGTCGGGGAAGGTGACGAGCGTTGTTTTCACCCGTGCGTCCTCGCAGGGGTGACGCGCTCGTCCTCCAGGTAGCGGTTGCGGCCCGCGTACAGGCCGGTGAGGAGCTGGGCGAGCAGCACCACGAAGAGCAGCGCGAACGGCAGCGCCCACCCGCCGGTCACGTCGTGCAGCACGCCGACGAGGAGCGGACCGGCGCCGGCGATCAGGTAGCCCGCGCTCTGCCCGAACGCCGACAGCGCGGCCGTGGCCTCGGGCGTACGGGTGCGCAGGGCCAGCATCACCAGCGCCAGCGGGAACGACCCCATGCCCACGGCGATGAGCACCACCCAGGCCAGCGCCAGGTCGGCGGGCCCGAGCCACAGCCCGAGGAACCCGGCCGCGTAGAACGCGACCAGCCCGGCCACGACCGGGCGCTGGTCGCCGAAGCGGGAGGCGATCATGGGGACGACGATCGAGACGGGGATGTTCAGCGCGGTGAACACGCCGAGGATCACCCCGGCCTGCGAGGTGCTGAACCCGCTGTCGGTGAGGATGGTGGCGAGCCAGCCGAACATGACGTACGCGATCAGCGACTGCGTGCCGAAGTAGATCGCGACCATCCACGCCAGCCTGCTCCTGAGGAGGCTGCGGATGCCCGCGTCCCGGCCGCCCGTGTCCCGCTCCGGCTCACTGCGCAGCAGCGCAAGCCACGGAATGGCGGCGACGGCGGCCAGGGCCGCCCACACGCCGAGCGCGATGTGCCAGTCGCCTGACGCGCGCTCGATGGGCACGGTCGCGGCGGCGGCCAGCATGGTGCCCGCCGCCAGGGCCGTGGTGTAGACGGTGGTCATGATCCCGGTACGGGCCGGGAAGTGGCGCTTGATCAGCGTGGGGATGAGCACGTTTCCGACCGCGCCACCGGAGAGCGCGACGGCGCTGCTCACCAGGAACACCGGGGCCGAGCCCACCAGCGACCTGACCAGCATGCCGGCGCCCAGAGTGACGAGGGCGAGCAGCAGCAGGCGGTGCTCGCCGACGCGCCTGGCCAGGGTGGGCGTGATCGCGCCGACGCTGGCGAAGGCGAGCACGGGGAGGGTGGTGAGCAGGCCGGTGCCGACGCTCGACATGCCCAGCGCGCCCGCCAGCTGGTCGAGGAGGGGTCCCACGCTGGTTACGGCGGTGCGGAGGTTGAGCGCGGCGAGGACGATCCCCAGCACGAGGAGCCAGGCGAGAGGTCCGGTGTTGCTGCGGCGAGCCTCCTGGGCGAGCACGCTCATGTGGGGCCGATCCTCCACTCATCAAGTCATAGGACGAATTGCCATGTTAACAGGACCGTAATAGCCGTTTATTCCTGGCCGTCCGGTCTGTTGGGGATTGATGTCCTATGGCGTGACGGAGGGGGAAGTGGCGCGGCCGGGGTGGCGGGGAACCGTCCCGGCCGGCCGTCGGGTCAGGTCACAGGACCGGGCCGGAGCCCTCCGGAGGCTCGGCGCGGGGCGGGACCGGGCCGGGCGGTGGGAGGGTGCCACCGGGCCGGTGGTTCCCGCCGCCCACGGTGCCGGGCGGCACGTCCTGGCCGCCGCCCGGCCCGCCGGGTGGAGTCGGCTGGGTGGAGTCGTCGTACGTCGAGCCGCGCTGGTGCGGGCCCGGGACGTCGCCGCGCCAGCCGCCGGTCTCGCGGCCGCGTGACTCGATGAACTGCTTGAAGCGTTCCACGTCGTTGACCACGCGCAGGCGGACGAGCTGCAGCCAGTCCCCCGCCGTCTCCACGAAGCCCTCCGGGTCGTACTCCATCTGCAGCGTGACGCGGGTCCTCGAGTCGTCGAGGCGATGGAATGTCACCACGCCCGCGTGATGCGGTTTGTCGAGGGAACGCCAGGCGACCCGCTCGTCCGGGTGCTGCTCCGTGATCTCGGCCTCGAACTCCCGCCTGACCCCGGCGATCTCCGCCACCCAGGCCGTACGCGTGTCCCCGATCTGCTTGACCGACTCCACGCCCTCCATGAATTCGGGGAAGCTCTCGAACTGCGTCCACTGGTTGTAGGCCACCCTGACGGGGACCTCGACGTCCACTGAATGTTCGATCGTACTCATGGCAGGTTCCACTGCCCGAGCACTCCGCGGGCTAACGCCTGCGCCGCAGGACCCAGTAGAGGCCCACTACGGGGAGCACGAGCGGGATGAAGGCGTAGCCCTTGCCGTACGCCGACCAGACCGTCTCGTCGGGGAAGGCGGCCGGGTCGAGCAGGCTCAGCGTGCCGATGACCAGCACGCCCACCAGCTCGATGACCAGCCCCACCAGGGCGAAGAGGCGGGCCCCGCGCCAGAGCGCCACGGTGAGCGCGATGTAGACGGCGGCCGCGAAGGCCGACAGCGAGTACGCCACGGGCGCCTCGTCGAACTTGCTCACGATCTGGACGGCCGCTCGGGACCCGGCGGCCAGCGAGAACAGCCCGTAGACCGCGATCAGGGCACGGCCGGGACCGGTGCTGATGGAGGCGGTCACGCGCCCCCCTGCCAGATCTGCAGCAGCCGGCCCGTCATCACCGCGATCGCGAACCCGGCCACGACCAGGATCGCCGACCCCCACCTGCTCCGCTCGGCCAGCGCCAGGAACACCCCGGCGGGCGGGATCACCACCTGCCCGGCGACATAGCCGAACAGCGTGACCTTCTCATCAGGCCCTTCGCCCCCGGCCACCGCCGCGATAAGGAAGCCCGCCTGGACGAGGATCGCCACCTCGAGCACGGCGAACCCGACCAGCAGGACCATGCCCATCGGCCGGTTGCGGATCGCGACGACCAGGCTCGCCAGCATGAGCAGCAGCGAGGCGACGATGACGATCGTGGAGACGACGGTGTTCATCGGGGCCAAGGCTATCCCCAGGGGGTGGCGGTCTACCTCCCGGGGAGCGCCCGCTCGATGCCGTCGAGGACCCAGTTGAGGCCGCGTCCGGCCGTTCGGCGTCGCGGTGCTCGCCGTGCTGCTGGAGGTGTTCGCGAGGACCGGCGTGGAGCGGCCCTTCGTGTACGCGTTCGGCGTCGCGATCGCGCTGGCGGCCGTCTCGCTGGTGCCGATAGCGCTCATAGGATCGAAAGCATGGAGAGGATCCTCGTCAGTGCCTGCCTGATGGGCCGCCGGGTGCGCTTCGACGGCCGCGCCAAGACCAGCGCGGACGCCCGGCTGGCCACGTGGCGCGAGGAGGGCCGGCTGGTGCCGCACTGCCCGGAGGTGGCGGGCGGGCTGCCGATCCCGCGCCCGGCCGCCGAGATCGAGGGCGGCGCGGGCGGCGCGGCCGTCCTGTCCGGCGCCACCCGCGTGCTGGCGAGCGACGGGTCGGACGTCACGGCCGAGTTCCTGGCGGGCGCCGAGTCGGCGCTCGCGGCGGCGCGGTCGTCCGGCATCCGGCTGGCGGTGCTGAAGGAGGGCAGCCCGTCGTGCGGCGCGCTGTCGGTCTACGACGGCACGTTCACGGGCCGGCGCAGCCCGGGGCAGGGCGTCACGACGGCCCTGCTGGAGCTGAACGGCATCCGCGTCTTCACCGAGGACCACATCGACGAGGCCGCCGACTACCTGCGGACCCTGGAGACGTAGAAGGATCCCGCCAGCCCGCCGGCGAGCACGGCCGCCATCGCGCTGTGATACCAGCTGAGCAGCGCGCTCGCCGGGCCCGCCCCGAGCGCCAGCGCCAGGATCCCCAGCAGCACCCCGGCCAGCGCGGCCGCGTGACTGTAGATCAGCCCGTCCCACGCCCAGGCCCGCCCGGTCAGCACGCCGTACGCCCCGGCGAGCATGGCCCCCGCGCACAGCGTCTCCACGATCGCGGCCGGCACGATCACCGGCTCGGCCACCGGGCCGAACGCGATCCCGGCGTGCATCAGCGCGAAACAGAAGAAGATCAGCGCGTAGAGCAGCGACAGCCAGCCCAGAGCCCTGCGGAGTGCGTCCATGGTGTCCACGTTCGCATCGGGCGGTAGCTGCGTAATCGTCCCCGGGGAGGTGGCGCGGATACCACGTCCGCAGTAGATCACCCTGAATCGGGAAATCCAACCGGTCCCTTTTGGGGAAACTTTCTCGCGTTCTCGCGAGTCGTACAGATGGGGCGCGTTTGAATATACGGGGGATTCACCGAGAAACATTCCCTCGTGCGGCGCGCCAGGGGGCCCGATTTCACATCGAAACGGGGAAAGGGACTCGGCAATGCCTGTCGACCTGAACAACGCACGACCTCTGGCCTGGGATTCGGCCACGCTCGACGCGGACACCAAGGCGATGCTCGACAATCTCCAGCCGAACATCCTGCGCGCACACGTGCGCGAGCACCTGTCCGTGCTGTTCGTCAGGTTCAACGACGTCAAGGAGGGGAGGGCGTTCCTGCGGCACGTCGCGACCACCAAGATGAAGTCGGCGCGCAAGCACCTGGAGGAGGTGCGCGACTTCGGCGTGAAGGGCCGCCGCGGCACGCCGTACGTGGGCATCGGCATCAGCAAGGCCGGATACCGCGACCTCGGCCACTCGGTCGAGGAGGTACGCAAGTTCGGCGACAAAGTCTTCCGCGACGGCATGAAGCGGCGCATCGCGGAGGTCAACGACCCGCCGGTGGAGGAGTGGGAGCGCACGTACCAGCGGGAGATCCACGCCGTCATCCTGATCGGCGACGCGGAGCCGGAGCCGGTGGCGGCGCTGCGCGAGGAGATCCTCGGCGCACTGCCGGAGAGCGCGCGGCTGCTCGGCGAGGAGACCGGGCAGGGCATGCGCAACCCCGCCGGCGACGGCATCGAGCACTTCGGGTACGTGGACGGCCGCAGCCAGCCGCTGTTCGTGAAGGACGAGGTGGACAAGGAGCCGAAGAAGCACTGGAACCCGGCGTTCCCGCTCGGCAACGTCCTCGTGCCCGACCCGTTCGCGCCGAACCCCATCCGGCACCACGGCAGCTATCTGGTGTTCAGGAAGCTGGAGCAGAACGTGCGGGCGTTCAAGGAGGTCGAGCGGGACCTGGCGGGCAGCCTCGGCCTGGCCGACGCCGATCGCGACCGGGCGGGCGCGATGCTCGTCGGCCGGTTCAGGGACGGCACCCCCGTGACCAGCAAGCCGAAGGCGGGCGGCGGGCCGGTCAGCAACGACTTCACCTTCGACGGCGACGACGAGGGCGCCAAGTGCCCGTTCAGCGGGCACATCAGGAAGACCAACCCGCGCTCGTTCGGGCGCGAGGTGCTCATGGCCCGGCGCGGGCAGACGTACGGGGAGCGCACCGACGAGCCGTGGGACGACTCCCCGCCGGAGACCCGGCCGAGCGGTGAGGTGGGGCTGCTGTTCATGGCGTTCAACGGGAGCCTGCTCAGCCAGTTCGAGTTCACCCAGCAGTCGTGGGCGAACAATCCCGACTTCCTCAACCCGGCGACCGGCCACGATCCGGTCATCGGGCAGGGCGAGCGGGACATCAAGGTGACGTTCCCCAAGGTCTGGGGCAAGCCGGAGATGTCCACCCCACAGGCTCAGGTGGTTCAGACGGTGACGATGAAGGGCGGCGAGTACTTCTTCGCGCCGTCCCTGGCGTACCTGCGCAACCTGTGACCTGAGCACGTGAAAGGCCGGGCCCCTTCGTGGCCCGGCCTCTTCGTTGCGTGCCTGCTAGTGCGGGATGACGCGGCGGTGTGCCGCCCGGCTGGCGGGCACCGCGGTCAGGCTGAGCACCACCGTGACGACGCCCACGATCCAGGACGTCCAGGACGCGCCGCGCTCCTGGGTGTAGGTCATGACCCAGGGGGCGGCGAACATGAGCACGCCCCATAGCGTGTTCAGCCACTCGGTCGCGACCAGGCCCGGCCTGGCGAGCGACGCGAGCGAGGTGAGCGCGATGAGGACACCCAGCACGATCAGGGACAGCCCGGCGCCCGAGGCGCTTGGGGTCCAGAACGGGGAGAGTGCCGCGTAGAGGCCGGCGACCAGGGTTACCCAGTCCTGCCAGCGTGACCATGCCTTCATGAGAACCTCCGCCAACGGCGTTTGCGAGGCTGGCCTGTTTGGTCAGTCAATCCCTTCTAACAACCCCAAACCACCTGCAAAGATTCCCGTCGTCCCATGCCGGGGTGCGAAGAAGTGTGTACGCCGGGTTCAGCCCGGCGGAGGAGGCGGGCACCGGCCCGCGGGCAGCATGATCGTGGCATGACGATCGGACTGCTGGCCACCCTCGCCGCCCTGGCGCTCGTCGACAGCACCAGCTTCGGCACTCTCGGCATCCCCATCTACCTGCTGCTGGCCCCCAAGACGGGCACAGAACGAGCGGGGCTGCCGATCTACCTCGCCACCCTGGCGGCGTTCTACTTCCTGGTGGGGGTCGCGCTCATGCTGGGGCTGTCCACGGCGATGGAGCGCTTCGGTGACGTGCTGCGCAGCGGTCCCGCGTACTGGGTGCAGCTCGTGCTCGGGGTCGGGCTGTTCGTGCTGAGCTTCCGGTTCGATCCCAAGCGGCGCGCGAAGCTGGGCAAGCCGGAGCGGCGCTTCGAGCCGCGGGTGGGCGGGCCCCGGGTGATGGTGCTGCTGGGGCTGACCGCCGGGGCGCTGGAAGTGGCCACGATGGTGCCCTACCTCGCCGCCATCGGCATCATGACCACCTCGGAGCTGCCCGCCGGGCAGTGGCTGCCGGTGCTGGCCGCGTACGTGCTCGTCATGATCCTGCCGCCGCTGGTGCTCATGGCGCTGCGCGGCGTCGCGGGAGCCTGGCTGGAGCCGAAGCTGGAGCGCCTGCGAGCCTGGATGAGCAAGCACGCGGCGTCGGCCCTGAGCTGGGGGCTGGCCATCGTCGGGTTCCTGCTTGCCCGGGATGCGGCGTTTTATCTGTTCTTCCGGAGCCCATAGGATCGGATGCCTCCGCTGGGTCTTCGGGGGGAGATCTGAGATGTTGCGGGCGTTCCTGAGGACCGAGGCAGGCAGCACGAGCGTGCTGCTGATCGCCACGGTCCTCGCCCTGCTCTGGGCCAACTCGCCGTGGGGCGGCACCTACGACGCGTTCTGGCACACGCGGATGGGGATCTCCTTCGGGGACGCCGCGTTCTCGCTGGACCTGCGGCACTGGGTCAACGACGGCCTCATGACCGTCTTCTTCTTCCTCATCGGGCTCGAGGTCTCGTACGAGGTGCGGCTCGGGCAGCTCAGGGACCGGCGGCTCATCGCCGTGCCCGCGGTCGCGGCGTTCGGCGGGATGCTGGTCCCGGCCGGCATCTACCTTCTGCTCAACGCCGGCGGCCCCGGCGCGGGCGGGTGGGGCGTGCCGATCGCCACCGACACGGCGTTCGTGCTGGGTGTGCTGGCCGTCGTGGGCGCCCGCTGCCCCGATCCGCTCCGGGCGTTCCTGCTGACGCTGGCCATCGTGGACGACGTGCTGGCGATCATGATCATCGCGATCTTCTACACGGCCAGCATCGCCGTCCCCGCGCTCATCACCGCCGCCCTGCTGCTCGCGGCCATCGTGACCCTGCGGTGGCTGAAGATCTGGCGGGCGCCCGCCTACATCGTGCTGGGGTTCGCGCTCTGGGTGGCCACCCTCGAAAGCGGGATCCACCCGACGCTGGTCGGCATCGCCCTGGGCATCCTGGTCTTCGTCTACGCGCCCACCGACCACAAGCTGCTGCTCGCCGGCGAGGCCGTGCAGGAGTTCACCAGCGAGCCGAGCGCGCAGGCCGCCAGGGAGGCCGCGCGGCGGGTCCAGCGCGCCGTCTCCGTCAACGAGCGGCTCCAGCTGCGGCTGCATCCGTGGAGCAGCTACGTGATCGTGCCGGTCTTCGCCCTGGCCAACGCCGGGGTGCCGCTCGACGGCGAGAGCCTGCGGGCCGCTGTCACCTCACCCGTCTCCATCGGCGTGGCGCTCGGCCTGGTGCTGGGCAAGTTCGCCGGGATCTCCCTCGGCACGTGGATACCGCTGCGGTTCAAGTGGGGGATCCTGCCGGGGAACCTGGTGTGGGGGCAGGTGCTGGGTGGCGCGGCCGTCTCCGGGATCGGGTTCACGGTGGCGCTGTTCATCGTGGACCTGGCCTTCGCCGACGATCCGGTCATCCGCACCCAGGCCAAGATCGGCATTCTGGCGGGCTCGCTGCTGTCCGCCGCGATGGGCTGGGTGATCTTCCGGCTGGCGTGGGACCGGGGCGGGGTGTGCGCGCCGCCCGAGGCCGAGCCCACCGAGGAGCTGCCCGACAGGCTCACCGTGCCGGTCGGGCCCAGGGATCATGTGCGGGGACCCGCGGACGCCGCGGTGACGATCGTGGAGTACGGGGACTTCGAGTGCCCGTACTGCGGGCGGCTCCACCCGATCCTGGAGGAGCTCCGTACGAAGAATCCCGATATGCGGCTGGTTTTCCGGCATTACCCGCTGCCGACGCTGCACCCGCGGGCCACGGCCGCCGCGATCGTGTCCGAGGCGGCCGCAGACCGGGGGAGGTTCTGGGAGATGCACGACATCCTCTTCGACAACCAGCGCTTCCTCACCGACGCCGACCTCGAGCACTACGCCGCCGAGCTGGACGTCAGCCCCTGGGCGGACGTGTCGGACCACACCGCGCGGATCGCCCGCCACCAGGAGTCCGGCAGGGACAGCGGGGTGCGCGGCACCCCCACACTCTTCCTGAACGGCGTGCGCTACCAGGGCCCGCTGGACCTGACTTCGATCAGCAGGGCAGTGGAAGACCTCCGCGAATCCCCGTAACGTCAACGAGTCCGCTTTTCTACCCCCGATCGGAGTTCCTTGATGATCCAGTCCGTGATCGGCGGCATCCTCAACTATGGCGTATGGGCCGTCCTGCTGCTCGCCGGCATCGCCGTGACCGCGATGGGCAGGCGCAATCACGGTTCTGCCGCCTTGATCGGCATGTTCGGGTGCATCCTGCTTCTGGTGGGAGTGGCGTTCAACGCCTTCACGGCCTACGTCCTGTTCCCGTCGATGATCAGTTCCCTCGGAAGCGGCCCGACCCTCTTGATCACGCCCCTGATCTCCCTGGTCCTCCACGCGAGCGGCACGGGCCTGCTGATCTGGGCCGTGGTCGCCCGCCGGAAGCCGAGCCAGCCCGCCCAGCCGCCGCAGGGGCCTCCGGGGCCTCAGGGGCCCGGCTGGCAGCAGCCCCCCGCGAACTGGCAGCAGCAGCCGTACCAGCAGCAGCCCGGCTGGCAGACGCCGCCGCAGCAGCCCTACGGCGGGGCCCAGGGCTGACGAGTCACGGGACGGATCCGCCGGCCAAGTGTGACAATGGCTGGGCAAGCTCCGAACCTCCGCAGCCGTTCCTGAGGAGACCGTCACACGCTCCCCGGCCTGAACTGAAGGCCGGGGCTTGCCCGTCGTAGGCGAGTGAGCCCCCACTTGTGTGACCAGCCCGAGCCATCACCACACAAGGAGGTGCATCCTTGATGGCTACGTTTCACGTAGGTGAGAAGACCCACCGTGCCGTGCTTCCTCAGCGGCACACACTGGAATCAGTGTCCGCAAACACCCCTGGGAGCAGGGACGAAACGGGACGCCGACGCTCTGGCGACGGAGCATCCGGCGTGGAACATGGGCGAGGGGAGACCCGCCGCAGCGCACCACGCGGCGGGCGTCACCCCAAGGCCCCCGCGAGGGCCGAGGGAGGCCGCGGCATTCCCGCCGCACACCACCATCAACCGCGCGTGTTCGTCCTGGACAAACACGGACAACCGCTTCAACCCACCCGGCCCGCGATGGCGCGCAAGCTGCTCGCCTGCGGGCGGGCGGTGATCCACCGGCATACCCCGCTGGTCATCCGGTTGAAGGATCGTGAAGCCACCATCTGCCGGGTGCCCGGCGTAGAGGCAGGGATCGACCCGGGTAGCAAACACACCGGCATCGCGGCCTTCGGCAACGACGACGGCACCCGCATGGGCATGTTCGCCCTCCAACTCGACCACCGAGGCGAGCAGATCCGCGACAGGATGGCAAAGCGCGCGAACTACCGGCGGCGGCGTCGCTCGGCGAATCTGCGCTACCGGGCACCCCGGTTCGCCAACCGGGCCCGGCCGAAAGGCTGGCTGGCCCCCTCGCTCCGGCACCGGGTCGAAATCACCATGTCGTGGGTGGGTCGGCTGGCCCGGTGGGCGCCGCTACGGGCCGTGCACATCGAGCGCGTCGCCTTCGACGTCCACGCCATGAGCGCGGGCCGCCCCTTGAGCGGGGTGGAATATCAGCAGGGCACCCTGGCCGGCTACGAGGTCCGCGAGTACCTGCTGGGCAAGTGGGGCCGCCGTTGCGTCTACTGTGGCGCCACCGGGGTGCCGCTGACCATCGACCACATCCATCCCCGGTCCCGAGGCGGCTCGGATCGGATCAGCAACCTGACGCTGGCGTGCATGCGCTGCAACCAGGACAAGAACAACCTTCCGGTGCAGGAGTTCCTCGTCGGCCGCCCCGCGGTCCTGGCCCGCATCCTCGCCGCCGCGAAGGCGCCCTTGCGTGATACGGCGGCGGTCAACGCCACCCGCTGGGCGCTGTGGCGCGAGCTCACCGCCACAGGCTTGCCCGTCCACACCGCCAGCGAACGCCGGGGTCCACACCGGCCGGGTCGCGGTCCGCGTCACCGGCCGATTCAACATCACCACCGCTCTCGGCACCATCCAGGGCATCGGCCACCGCCACGTCCGACTGCTGCAACGCAGCGACGGCTACGCCTACCGCCGAAGAGAAGAAGGGCAAACCGATGCGCCACGGTAACCGCTTGACGGCGTTCCGCCTGTCCTTGCCCTGCTCCGCAAGGGGTCCGTTTCCTCTCCGGCCTGAAGGCCGGAGTATCCACGGAGGTTCCGATGACTCGAGAGCAGCCTGACCCCCAGGGACAGGATCCCCTGGAGACGATCAGGCACCGCTACCCCCGCCCGACCCAGCCTCCCCGCCCGGGCACCCCGCCGCCTCAACGGCAGGGTCCCGCGCAGAGGCCACAGGAGCCGCCGTCCACGCGGCGGCTCCCGTACACGCCGGACATGCTGCCCGACGTGCCGCTCTACGAGGCCGAGCCGCCAAGGTCCGCCTGGTGGTGGGCGGTCGTGGCCGGCGCGCTCGTGCTGCTGATCGCGGCCGTCGCCGTGGCGTTCCTGTGGGGACGCGCCAGCGCCGACGCCGGCCCGCGCGCGCTCCAGACGGAGATCGGACTCACGCCCGGCTGAAGTCCATCGTCCAGTTCGTCTCCCACGTCTGCCCGCCGTCCGCCGAGAAAGCCTGCTCCCAGCGGGCCGCGTCCGGGCCGTTCACCGTCCAGATGAACCGGCACCGTACCGGCCCGCCCTCATGGGTCTCCTCGCCGTGGAACTCGCCCCGGTTGCCCTCGAACGCCCCCACCATGGGCCTGGTGTCGAGCACGCCCCTCGAACTGCTGGCCCAGTAGATGGACCACTGCCGCGTCTCGTGGTTGAACACGCGTACGGTCAGCCCGCTGAACCCCTTGGTCGGGAACGTGACCTCGTCGAAGCTGGCCGCCCCGTCGAAGTGCCGGCTGGCCACCGAGTAACCGGGGAACTCGTCCCATTCGTCGCTGCCGCTGAGCACCTTCACGAGCTTGCGGTTGGCGACGTTCCAGCTGCCGGCGAAGAAGTCGAAATCGTTCATGCCGCCGAACCTAAGGCGGGGTCACTGACAGGTAGTGTCAGTGAATGTGCGTGCTTCCCGCCTGGTCTCGGTCCTCCTGCTCCTGCAGACGCGCGGCCGGATGACCGCGCAGGAGCTGGCCGACCGGCTGGAGGTCTCCGTACGCACCATCTACCGCGACGTCGAGTCGCTCCACGCCGCCGGCATCCCCCTCTACGGCGACGCGGGCCCGAAGGGCGGCTACCAGCTGCTCGACGGCTACCGCACCAGGCTCACCGGGCTGACCCCCGACGAGGCCGAGTCCCTGTTCCTGGCCGGCCTGCCGGGTCCCGCGGCCGAGCTGGGGCTGGGTGCGGTGGTGACGGCCGCGCAGCTCAAGCTGATGGCCGCGCTGCCCGTCGAGCTCCGCGACCGCGCGGGCCACATCCAGGAGCGCTTCCACCTGGACGCGCCCGCCTGGTACCGCGATCAGGAGCCGGTGACCTACCTGCCCGCCGTGGCCGACGCCGTCTGGAACGAGCGCCGCGTCCAGGTCAGGTACCGCCGCTGGAAGGCGCCCCAGGAGGTGGAGCGGCGGCTCGACCCGTACGGGCTGGTCGTCAAGGCCGGACGGTGGTACCTCGTCGCGCGGGCGGGCGAGGACGTGCGTACCTACCGCGTCTCCCAGATCCTCGACCTGCACCCGCTCCCCGAGCGCTTCACCCGGCCCGGCGGCTTCGACCTCGCGGCCTACTGGCAGGGGTACCTGGCCGAGTTCGAGGCCCGGCTGCGGTGGGGCGAGGCGGTGGTGCGGCTGTCGCCGCGCGGCCTGGAGCGCCTGGCCGACCTTATGACCCGCGGCGTGGTGGCGGCGGCCGGCGAGAGTGCGGAGCCGCCGGACGAGGAGGGGTGGACGCGGGTCACCGTGCCGATCGAGTCGATCGAGCACGCGCTCGCCGAGTTCCTCCGGCTCGGCACGGACGTCGAGGTGCTGGCCCCCGCCGAGCTGCGCAAGCGCATGGCGGCCACCGCCACAGAGCTCGCCGCCCGCTACCGTCCCGCCTGAGCCGCGCCGGCGTGGGCCTGCCAGCAGTGGGTCCAGCGGCCCTCCCCCAGCTCGGTACGCCCGGGCGCCTCCGCCGAGCACACCGGCAGCGCCACCGGGCAGCGCGGATGGAACCGGCACCCGCCCGGCGGGGCGATCAGGCTGGGCGGCTCGCCGTGCCGCGTGGCCTCGGGCGGGGTCACCCGGTCGGGATCCGGCGCCGACTCCAGGAGCAGCTGCGTGTACGGGTGCCGCGCCGACTGCGTGAGCGCCTCGCTCGGCCCGCTCTCGATCAGCCGCCCGGCGTACATGACCGTGATGTCCTGCGCGAAGTACCGGGCACTGGCGATGTCGTGCGTGATGTACAGCAGCGCCAGCCCGCTCTCCTCGGCCAGCCCTTCCAGCAGCCGCAGCACGCCGAGCCTGATCGACACGTCCAGCATCGACACGGGCTCGTCGGCGATCAGCGCGACGGGCCGCACCGCCAGCGCCCGCGCGATGGCCACCCGCTGCCGCTGGCCGCCGGACAACTCGTGCGGCAGCTTGTCCATGAACTGCTCGACCGGCGTGAGGCTGACGCGTTCGAGCAGCTCGGCGACCTGCTCCTGTTCGTGCGCGGCCGAGCGGACGTGTCCGTGGATGCGCAGCGGCCTGGCCAGGTGGTAGCGCACCCGGTGGAAGGGGTTCAGCGAGGCGAACGGGTCCTGGAAGATGAGCTGCACCTGCCGCCGGTAGTCCCTGAACGCCGCCCCGCGATGGGCGCGTACCGGCTCGCCGCGCAGCAGCACCTCGCCCGACGTGGCCGGGTACACCTGCGCGAGCAGCCGCGCCACCGTGCTCTTGCCGCAGCCGCTCTCCCCCACCAGCGCCGACACCGTCCCGGCGCGCAGCGCGATCGACACGTCCTCCACGGCCCGAACCGGCGGCCGCCTGCCGAGGTGGCCGCGGGGGCCGCGGGCGGCGGTGAAGTGCTTGGTGAGGTTACGGCCCGCCAGAACGATCATGATGCATCCTCCAGACCACGGCCGCCGTTCAGCAGGCACGCGACTTCGCCCTCGAACGCGGGCAGGACCGAGGAGCACTCCGCCACGGCCTGCCCGCAACGCGGATGGAACGCGCATCCCGGCGGCAATGACCTAAGGTCGGGCGGGGTGCCGGGGATGCCCAGGAGCTGCTCGCGCGGCCCGTGCAGGCGCGGGAACGAGCGGAGCAGGCCCAGCGTGTACGGGTGGCGCGGCGACTTGTGCATGGCCTTGGCGGTGCCGGTCTCCACGACCCGGCCCGCGTACATGATGGCGATCCTGTCGGAGATCTCCATCAGCAACGACAGGTCGTGCGTGATGAAGAGCACCGCGAAGCCGTACTCCTCCCTGAGCGCCCTGATCTCGTGGAGGATGTCGCGCTGGACCACCACGTCGAGTGCGGTGGTCGGCTCGTCCATGATGATGATCTCGGGGTTGAGCGCGAGCGCGATGGCGATGGCCGCGCGCTGCCGCATGCCGCCGGACAGCTCGTGGGGGTACGAGCGCCGCCTGTCGGCGCTGATGCCGACGCGTTGCAGCAGCTCGACCGCCTTCTCGGTGCGGTCATTGCGGGACAGGCCGGGAGCGTGGATGCGCAGGACGTCGTCGATCTGGGCGCCGACGGTGCTGACCGGGTTGAGCGAGTTCATGGCGCTCTGGAAGACGACGGCCAGCTCCTTCCAGCGGAAGGCCCGCAGCTCCCTTTTGCCGAGGCCGAGCACGTCCACGGACGAGCCGTCCTGGCGGCGGTGGACGACCGAGCCCGAGGTGATCGCGGCGGGCGGCCGCAGTAGCCGGGCGACGGCGTTGGCCAGCGTGGACTTGCCGCTGCCGCTCTCGCCCGCCAGGCCGAGGATCTCGCCGCGCCGCAGGTCGAGCGAGACGCCGGCGACGGCGTGCACGGCGCCGCTGCCGGACAGGTAGTCGACACTCAGGTCGCGGATCTCCAGAACGTTCATGTGCGGGCCTTCACCTTGACCGTTTTGACCGTTCGCAGGCGGGGGTTGGCGATCTCGTCGATGCCGAAGTTCACCAGCGCGAGCCCAGTGCCGATGAGCGCGATGCACAGCCCGGGCGGGATGAACCACCACCATGCCCCGATGAGCAGCGCCTGCCCGTTCTGTGCGAAGTAGAGCATGCTGCCCCAGCTCACGGTGGACAGGTCGGCGAGGCCCAGGAACGACAGCCCGGCCTCGGCCAGGATCGCCGCGACCACGGTGGCCAGGAAGCTGGTGGCGATGACGGGCAGCAGCACGGGCAGGATCTCGAAGAAGATGATCCGGAACGCCCCCTCACCGCTCGCCCGCGCGGCCTGGACGAAGTCGCGGCGCCGTACGGACAGGGTCTGGGCCCGCAGCACCCGCGCGCCCCAGGCCCAGCCGGTGACCGCGATCACCACGGCCACGGACGCGACGCCGCGCTGCGGCAGGTAGCCGGCCAGCACGATGATCAGGGGCAGGGCGGGCAGCACGAGGAAGATGTTGGTGAGCACGGACAGCACCTCGTCCACGGCGCCGCCCAGGTAGCCGCCGACCAGGCCGACCGCGACCGCGAACACGTTGGCGATGACCGCCGACAGCAGGCCGACGCCCATCGAGACGCGGGCGCCGTACACGATCTGGGTGAGGATGTCCTGCCCGGTCTGCGTGGTGCCCAGCCAGTGCGCGGCCGACGGGCCCTGGAGCCCGTCGTCGCTGGTCGCGGCGGGGTCGGCGCCGATGAGCAGCGGGCCGAAGACGGCCATCAGCGTGAAGAAGACGAGGATCCCGGCACCGATCTTGATCTTCATTCGGACTCCTGCCTGGTACGCGGGTCGAGCACCACGTACGCCAGGTCGGCCAGGAAGTTGGCGACGAGCACGGCCAGCGAGATGACGAGGAAGATGCCCTGCATGAGCGGGAAGTCCTCGTTCTCGACCCCTTTGAGGAGCATCGACCCGATTCCCGGGTACGAGAAGACGATCTCGGTCAGGACGGATCCGCCGACGACGAAGCCGAGCGACAGGGCGAAGCTGGTGATGTTGGGCAGGATCGCGTTGCGGGCCGCGTACGCCCACATGACCCTCCTGGAGGTCAGCCCCTTGGCCTCGGCCATCACCACGTAGTCCTCGCCGAGCGTGGTCACCATGACGTTGCGCATGCCGAGGATCCGGTCCGCCATGGACGCGACCACGATCGTCACCGCCGGCAGCGCCGCGTGGTAGAGCACGCTGCCGGCGAACTCGCCGGTGAAGCCGGGCATCACCGCCAGCCCGTACGCCCTGGACACAGGGAACCACTGCAGCGTCACCCCGAACACGAACACGAGCGCCAGCGCCACCCAGAAGTACGGCACCGCGTGCATGAACGTGGCGGCGGGCAGCACCCCGTCGAGCCAGGTGCCCCGCTTCCACGCCATGAGCACGCCCAGCGAGGTGCCCACCAGGTAGCTGATCAGCGTGGCGACGCCGACGAGCCCGACCGTCCACGGCAGGCTGTCGGCGATGACCGTGGACACCTCGGTGGGAAAGAAGGTGATCGAGCGGCCCAGCTCCCCTTGTGCGAGATTGCCCAGATAGTCCAGGTACTGCTGCCACAGGTTGGCGTCGCTGATGCCGAACGCCCGCCGCATCGCGTCGATGGCGGCCGGGTCGACGTTGCCTTTCATGCGGGCCACCAGCAGCTCCACCGGGTCCCCCGGCATGAGCCGGGGGATCAGGAAGTTGAGCGTGACGGCGGCCCAGGCGGTCAGCAGGTAGAAGCCGAGCCGCCGGGCCAGGAACCTCACTTGGTGGCCGGCTTCAGGTGCAGCAGCACCACAGCCGCGTCGGGCGAGGTGTACGGCGACGGCATCGCGTACGGGTCCTGCTCGGACGGCCAGCCGACGTACTTGTCGGTCCGGTACTGCGCCCACGACGGGCTGTAGAACAGCGGCAGCGCGGGCTGCTTCTCGACCATGATCTTGGCGAGCCCCTGCGTGGCCTGCTGCTGCTCGGCCAGGTCCTCGGTGGCGGCGTACGCGTCGATCAGCCGGTCGGTCTCGGCGTCCTTCCACCGCTCGTAGTTGCCGGTCGCGGCCTCACCGACGGGCTTGGCCAGGCCGCCGAAGAGCATCTGGCGCATCTGGAAGAACGGGGTCGGGCCCGAGGGGGTGGCCCTGATCGACAGGTCGTAGTTTCCCTTGCCGACCTTCGACACCCAGTCCTGGAACGCCACGCCCCTGGTCTCGACCGTGATGCCGACCTTGGCCAGGTCCTCCCTGATGAGCTGGGCGGCGTTCACCCAGTCGGTGAACGGCGACGGCACCAGCAGCGTGAACTTCAGCTGGGCCGGATCGACGCCCTTGAGCAGTTCCTTGGCCTTCTCGACGTCCACCTTGAACGCGGCGTCCTTGTACTCCGGCGGCACGTACGCCTCGCCGCCCGGCATCGGCACGCCGGTCGGGTGCGCGACCTTGGTGTAGCCGCGCTCGGCCACCTTGACGATCTTGTCCCGGTCGACGGCGAGGCTGATGGCCTGCCGTACCTCCGGCTTGGCCAGGACGGGGTTGGTCAGGTTGGGCAGCAGCGTCACCACGCCCTCAGGCGGGAAGAAGAACTTGTTCTGCTCCGGCTTGCCCTGCACGAAGATCTTCTGAATGTCGGGCACGAACGCGCCCGCCCAGTCCACCTCGCCCTGCTGGAGCGCCGTCTGCAGGGCATTGGCCGTGTAAGCGGGGAAGCGCAGCAGCGGCACCTCCGGCTTGCCCGGCTGCCAGTAGGACGGGTTCTTCTCCATCTCGTAGAGCTGCGCCGAGAACTTCGACAACTTGTACGGCCCGGTGCCGACCGGCTTGGAGTTGGTGAACGTCACCGGGTCCTGCTGCTTCTCCCACAGGTGCTTGGGCACGATGGGCGAGCCGCCGGCGATGTTGTAGAGCTTGGCGTACGAGGTGCTCTTGAAGTCGACGCGCACCTTGTCCGGAGCCAGCGCCCGCGCCTCCTTGATCTCCAGCGCGGACGTGTTGAGCTGCGCGTGGTCCTTGAGCATCTGGAACGTGAAGGCCACGTCGTCGGCGGTGAACGGCTGCCCGTCGGTCCACTTCACCCCCTGGCGGAGCGTGAACGTGAGCGACTTGCCCTTGTCAGCCCATTCGTACTTCAGAGCCAGCCATGGGGTGATCTCTCCGGGCTTGAGCTTGTTGAAGTACATGAGGGTCTCGTGGATCATCCCGCTCGTGCCGAAGTTCACGCCTTCGAGGTGGTACGGGTTGAAGTCCTCCTGGAAGGTGCCCGCGTCGATGGCGTGGATCACCAGCGGCGGCGCACTCGTGCCGGTCTCGGCGGGAGAGCCGCCGCTCGAACAACCGGCGACAGTCAAGGCGGCGAGTACTGCGAGAATGCGTTTCATCGGGGGGTGGCCTTTCCGAAATACTTCGTCCGGAGGTCGCGCGAGCCCTTCGGGGCGGTGAAGGCCTGGGCACGGCCGAATCCGGCTGGTGCGCCGCGCACGATCGTCAGCGCGCGGTAGTAGTCGACGTACGGGAAGCCGTAGGTCTCGCCCCTGGCGTAGGCGTACCCGGTGATCGCCTGTGACCAGAGCTCGTACGCCTCCTCCGTCAGCTCGACGAACACGTCGGGGACGAACCCCTCCGCGTCCTCCCAGTTGTCGGCGTAGTAGAGCTCGCCCGCCCAGCAGGCGGGCAGCTCGCGTTCGAGCGTCTTGAGCCCGCCGTAGAAGCGGGCGTCCTCGACGATCCGGTGGGTACGGGCGTGATCCTTGTGGATGGACGCGCTCCAATGGGTCAGGATGACGTCCGGCCGCAGCTCCCTGATGAGGTCGCCGACCCGCATCTTGACCTCTTCGCCCTCGGGCAGCTGGCCGTCCTCGTAGTCCAGGAAGCGCACGCCCGCTCCGATCTTGCCGGCGAATATCTCGGCTTCCTCGCGCTTCTGCCTGGCGTAGTCGGCGACCGGCATGCGGGGGTGGCCGCGTTCGCCGAGGGTGAGGTGGAGGAGCGTGGCCTTGTCGCCGCGCAGGACGTGCTGGGCGAGCACCGCGCCCGCCGTCAGGTCGAGGTCGCCCGCGTGGGCGCCGATGGCCAGGACGTGCGTCATGCCGTTCGCCTCATCACGTGGAACCGCCTGGTGACCGCGTAGCCGGCCTTGGTGTAGAGGCGACCGGCCGGGCTGGCCTCGCCGGTCCAGAGGAACCACGACGAGTGGAGCCCTTCGGCTCGCATCATGGTCATGGTGAGATGGAGGAGGATCTTGCCGAGGCCGGTGCCGCGCTGGTCGGGGTCGACGCCGAAGGGGCCGAAGCGCTCGGGGATGCCGCGGTAGGCCGCGTACAGGGCGAACCCCACTATTCGGTCTGTTTTCGCAATGACGATGCGTTTGGGGTCGCGGTGCCGGCGGATCGCCTCACCCCAGTCGGGGTTGAAGGCGTCGGCCGCGAAGCGGATCAGCTCGGGCAGCTCTCCGTCGGCAGGGCTACGGAAGGCGTACCCATCCTGCTCGCGCTTGGCGCGCAGCTCGTGCACCTCGTCGGGGGTCACGTAGCCGACGAGCGTCCTGTCCATGGCGACCGGCGAGTAGAGCGTTCGGAAGCCGAGCCCGGTCAGCAGCCGGTAGCCGTCGGGGTAGAGCTCGGCGTCCGCGCCCGGAAGCACATAGTTCGGCGTGTACGACGAAAAATCCACCTTCGTCCGCCCGTGGCCCTCCAGGAACGCCAGCGCCTCTCCCGCCAGGCGCCTGCCGAGCCCATCGCCGCGCTGCTCGGGGGCGACGAAGAAGAACGGGATCCACCCGGTGTCCGGCTCCAGGTCGGTCCCCGGGGCCAGGGGCGTCAGCCTGCGGACGCCGTACGCGCAGCCGACCACCCGCCCATCGGAGACGGCCACCCGTAAGCCCTCGGGGTCGAAGTTCGGATCGAGCAGCACGCAGTCGCGGAACCAGCCGGGGGTCGTGGGGTCGGCCGGCATGCTGCGGTTCCAGGCCTCGACCAGGGAGGCCTCGTCACCGGACGCGAAGGCGCGGACTGTGACCATGAGGGTCCTTTCACCTTTGGCTCTCCTGCCACAGCTTTCCCATCGTCAACGGCCAAGGTCAAGACGATTCGGGAATTAATTTTCTCCCTAGCCGCATCATCAGAAAATTTCTTTTGCGTGGGGACTAGTCGAAACTTTCATGGATCATCGGCCTGCCATTGCGCTTAACCGCAGGTCATCCACCTCCTGCCAGGGCCATCGACCAGCCACGATTGCGCGGCTGAAAGTTTCGTCTCAAACTCGCAATGTTTCAGGCGAACGAGAGGAACCCGATGAACATCAGAGCTCGGATAGCGGGTGCCCTGATCACCGCCGTGACACTCGTCGTCGCGGGGCTGTTCATGGCGCCACCGGCCGCGTCGGCGCAGCTGACGGAGGTGACCGGTTTCGGTACGAACCCGACCAATCTGCGCATGCACCTGTACGTCCCGGACGGCGTCGGGTCCCGCCCGCCCCTCCTGGTGGCCGTGCACTACTGCACGGGATCGGGCCCGGCCTTCTACTCAGGCACGGAGTTCGCCTCGCTGGCCGACCGGCACAAGTTCATCGTGATCTATCCGTCGGCGACCAGGAGCGGCTCCTGCTTCGACGTCTCCTCGCCGCAGGCGCTGCGGCACGACGGCGGCAGCGACCCGGTGGGCATCGTCTCCATGGTCAGGTACGTGCAGCAGCGCTACTCCACCGACCCCGACCGCACCTTCGTGACCGGGGCCTCGTCAGGCGCCATGATGACGAACGTCCTGCTGGGTGACTATCCCGACGTCTTCAAGGCCGGAGCCGCGTTCGCGGGCGTGCCGTTCGCCTGCTTCGCCACCACGGACGGGTCGATGTGGAACAGCGCCTGCGCCAACGGCCAGGTCGCCAAGACGCCGCAGCAGTGGGGCGACCTGGTACGCGGCGCGTACCCCGGCTACACCGGCGCCCGGCCGCGCATGCAGGTGTGGCACGGCACGGAGGACGCCACGCTGCGTTACCCGAACTTCCAGGAGCAGATCAAGCAGTGGACGAACGTCCACGGCCTGAGCCAGACGCCGAGCAGCACCGACCAGCCGCAGTCCGGCTGGACCAGGACCAGGTACGGCGGCACCGGCACGATGGCGCCGGTCGAGGCCATCAGCCTGCAGGGCGTCGGCCACAACCTCCCGATGGGCGGGATGGCCGCCGCCGTGATCGCGTTCTTCGGCCTTGACCAGGGCGGCGGGACTCCGACGACGCCGCCGCAGACCCCGACGCCGCCGCCCGGCGGGGCGTGCGGCGTCACGTACACGACGAACACCTGGAACACCGGCTTCACGGCCGCCGTCACGGTCAAGAACACCAGCACCACCCAGCTCTCCTCCTGGGCGCTGACCTTCACGCTCCCCGCGGGCCAGACGGTCACCTCCGCGTGGAACGCCACGATCTCCCCTGCGAGCGGCCAGGTCACCGCCAGGAACGTGAGCTACAACGGCACGGTCGCGCCGGGCGCGTCCGCCTCGTTCGGCTTCCAGGCCACCCACAACGGGAACACCGCCAAGCCGGCGGCCTTCACCCTCAACGGCGCCACCTGCTCGTGACGGCTCGCCTCACCGGGCTCAGCACCCCTGAGCCCGGTGAAGTCCGCCTTGAAGACCACACTTTGATCATGTGATGGATACTGGCCCTCTCGGAGAGTTGGGAGCGCTCCCGAAAGCGCTCCTGTTATGACCGAAAGGGCATCCCTTGTCCAAATTTCGCACGCGGTTATCGGCGGTGTTATCGGGCTCGGCGCTCGTACTCACCGCCGTTGTCGTGCCGCCCCACCAGGCGGCGTCCGCGGCCACTGAGCCCGCTGAGACCCAGCCGGCACGTGTCACCCTCACCCTCATCACCGGCGACGTCGTCGAGTACGCGCCGTCGCAGGGCGGCGTCCCCTCCGTGGCCATCAAGCCGGCGCCCAGGCCCGACGGCGCCGGCGTCACGTTCGCCACGCTGCCCAGCAGGGACGGCGGCTATCTCGTGCTGCCCTCCGACGCGGCTTCCATGGTCGCCGCGGGGACTCTGGACGAGGAGCTGTTCGACGTCGAGACGCTGGCACAGGACCAGCGCGCCGAGGCGATCCCGCTGCTCGTCACCTACCAGGGCGACCCGGTCCCGTCCGCGCTCGCGAGTGCGGCCCGGGCCCTGCCGGCCGGCGAGAACGTGCGGGTGCTCGACAGCGTCAACGGCGCCGCGATCACGGTACGCGCCGAGCAGGCGGACGACTTCTGGGCCGGACTCCGTACCGGCGACAAGCTGAGCGGCGGCGGGATCGCCAAGATCTGGCTGGACCGCAAGACGAAGGCGTCGCTCGACAAGAGCGTGCCGCTCATCGGCGCGCCGGCCGGATGGGAGCGCGGGTTCGACGGCAAGGGGGTCAAGGTCGCCGTTCTCGACACCGGGATCGACGCGAATCACCCGGACTTCGCCGGACGCGTCATCGCCACCGAGAACTTCTCCGACTCCGCCGGCATCGCCGACAAGGTGGGGCACGGCACACATGTCGCCTCGACGATCGCGGGCGCGGGCTCGACGTACAAGGGCGTGGCACCCGCCGCGTCGCTGCTGGTCGGCAAGGTGCTCGCGGACAACGGCCGGGGTGACTGGTCGTGGGCCATCGCCGGCATGGAGTGGGCCGCCGGGCAGGGCGCCGACGTGGTGAACATGAGCCTGGGCTCCTGCTGCGGCAACGGCACCGATCCGATGAGCCGGGCGCTGAACGAGCTCACCAAGAAGTACGGGACGCTGTTCGTGACGGCGGCGGGCAACGAGTCGGACCCGCTCACGGTGAGCGTGCCCGCGGCCGCCGACGAGGCGCTGGCCGTGGGCGCGGTGGACAAGGAGACGGGCACGACGCTGGCTGGCTTCTCCAGCAAGGGCCCGCGGCTGGACGACGCCGCGGTCAAGCCGAACATCGTCGCCCCCGGCGTGGACATCGTCGCCGCCCGCTCGGCCGGCTCCTCGCTGCCCGGCATTCCCGGCGACGACAAGTACACGGCGTTCAGCGGCACCTCCATGGCGACCCCGCACGTGGCGGGAGCGGCGGCGATCCTGGCCCAGCAGCACCCCGGCTGGCAGGCCGGTGAGCTCCGTGACGCGCTGACCTCGACGGCGCAGCGCAACGACGGGCACAACTGGTTCGAACAGGGCAGCGGCCGGGTGGACGTGGCCCGCGCGGTCACCCAGAGCGTGTTCGCCAGCTCCGTGGTCGACTTCCGGCTCCTCGGCAAGCCCGCCACGAGGCAGGTCACATACCGGAACACCGGCACGCAGCCGGTCACGCTGGCTCTCTCGCTCGTCACGCGCGGCTGGAGCGGCAAGCCCGCCCCGGACAACGCGATCAAGCTGGGCGCGCAGAGCGTCACCGTGCCCGCGAACGGCACCGCCGCCGTCTCCCTCACCGTCGATCCCGCTGCCGGCCCGATCGGCTCCTACGGCGGCTGGGTGACGGCGAGCTCCGGTGACGTGCGACTGGTGACGCCGTTCAGCTATTACACCGGTCCCGCCACGCACCGGCTCGGGGTGTCGCTGGTCAACTCGTACGGGACCAAGGAGTTCTTCCCCGGTTACCAGGCCGAGCCGATCGTGTACGCGGTTCCGCTCAAGCGGGCGAACAGCCCTGAAGACCCGTTCAACCCGTACGGGTACTACTTCCTGCACACCGACTATTCGGGCAACGGCGAGTTCTACCTGCCCGCCGGTGACTACGAGGTGATCGGGGTCGCCAACGAGAGCCGGATCAGCAACCGGACGAGCTGGGTGATCGAGACGGTCCGGCTCGACGGGGACGAGACGGTCACTCTGGACGCGCGCAAGACGGCGCCGGTCAGGCCGGACACGCCGAAGGCGCTGGACGGGAACGGGAGCGCGTACTACGTGCGCACTTTCACCGACCGCGCCAAACCGGTCTCGCTGTGGGGCGGGGTGCTGGGCGGGCAACAGTTGTTCGTCACGCCGGTGTCCTCGGTGAAGGCGGGCAGGATGCGGCTGTCACACCAATGGAACCTTGAGCCTCCGGTGCTCGCCTCGGCCACCGCGGGCTCTCTGGCCTTGCATCCTGCGTACGACATGGAGGCGATGCGTCGGCTGACATCCACCACGACTTATCCCATTATTTCGGTCGGAAGGGGGAGACCTGAGGATTTTTCGGGTGTTGAGGTCTCCGGGAAGGTCGTCCTGGTCGGGATCCCGGTCGAGGGCGGCTACGTCAACGCGGGCGTCCAGATGGACGACGCCGGCCGTGAGGCTTCCATGCGCGGTGCGGCGGGCGTCATCGGCTTCCTCGACGTGGACGGCGGGCGGGCGCGGGTGCCACTGGGCCCGTCCCTGCGGCTGGGGCTGAGCGCCGCCGAGGGGCGTTCTCTGCGGTCCGCGCTGGCCGCGGGGCCGGTGTCGCTGCGGCTGGAGCCGTACACCGGGCCGGACTCGGTCTACCACCTCCGTTTCGACTGGCGCGGGCGGGTGCCTTCGCGGCCCGCGCGAGTCGGCATGAAGGACCTGGTACGGATCAATGCCGCGTACCATGCCGACACACCGGACACCAGCGGCTGGGAGTACGGCGAGTCGACGACCGGCGAGGAGCCGGGGCGCCTGACGTACGGCGGGTCGTTGCCGATGCCGGTCACCCGCACCGAGTACTTCGGGCCCGTCTCCGACGACGTGGTGTGGTCGCGCACGATCACGAACTCCGGGCTGATCCTGCACTCCGACGACCGGTTCACAAGGGACGACCGGCGGATTTCCGAGCAGTGGTTCAAGGCGCCGCTGGTCCCCGGGGCCGCCGACGTGCCCTCGGGGTACCCGGTGCCGGTGCCGTGCGCGTCGTGCCGGGACTCGGATCGTTTCGTGCCCTTCGAGCAGTGGCTGGACTCCGATCCCCGGCATTACACCGACCTGAGCCATGTCACGTCGAAGCCGCGGCTGTTCGCAGAGGGTCAGGAAGTGGCCGCGCAAGGGTGGCGGCCTCGGTACTTCACGGTGCCCGGGACTGCTGGAGCGTACCGGGCGGAGGCCGTGGACACTCCCGGGCGTTCCCTGTCCCGGACGGTGACGACGACCGCGCAGTTCACCTCCTCCCCGCCGCCCTCCTCCGGGGCGCCTCGGGGGTATTCGTGCTCGTTCGGGGCGGGGTGCGCGCTCCAGCCCACCATCCAGCTCAGGTACGACCTGCCCCTCGACCTGCTGAACCGGGCGCCGGCCGGGGAGTCGTTCGCGTTCGACCTGCGGGCGGGGGCGCACTCGGCGGTCCGGCGGGCGCCTGTCGTGGATCGGGTGCGGGTGGAGTACTCGGTCGATGACGGGACGACCTGGCAGGCCGCGGCTCGCGTCAAGAAGCGGGGCGACGGGCGGTTCCGGGTCGAGGTGGCGCATCCTGCGCTGGCACAGACCAGCGGGTTCGTGTCGCTGCGGGTCACGGCGTCGGACACGACGGGCGGCTCGACCACCCAGACCATCGACAGGGCTTATGCCCTGAGATAGCCGCGGGGGCGGCCGAGGAGTTCGTGCTCCTTGGCCGCCATCGCCTTCGAGCGGAGACTCCTGACCACCACCACCCTTGAGTGGGGACCCCTGACCACCACCACCCTTGAGTGGGGACTTCTGACCACCACCGCCTTCGGGCGCAGACGCCCAGCCACCACCACCCTCGAGCGCAGACCCCCGGCCCCCGCCTTTCCTCCGCGCGGCCGCGGGGAGGCCCGCAACCCGGTGTGACGGTGCGCCCGGTGTGACGGTGCGCTCGATGTGACGGTGCGCTCGATGTGCCCGGCGTGGACGTGACCCGGAACGTTGTCCACAGGCAGAGTCGGCCACCGCCCCTCCATCCCCAGAACCCCATTCCAACCCTCCACGTCCCCACCCCGCCAGGCATCCTCGTTCCCGCATCGCCCGATCCACCCATCCACCCACGCAGAAGGGAACCGCAGGATGCCCGGAGGCCCGCCCACACTCGGATTCAGCCTGATCATCTACGCCACGGTCGGCCTGGTGACACTGATCGCGCTCAAGCTGGGGAGGCGCAGGTGATCCAGAAGACCCTTACCGTCATCGTTCCTGCACACAACGAGGAAGACGGACTCCCCGCCACGCTCCGCTCCATCCAGGCCCAGTCGATCCCACCCGAAAAGATCATCGTGGTGGACGACGGCTCCACCGACCGCACCGGCGAGGTGGCCACGGCGCATGGTGTAACGGTCCTGCGCCCACCCCGCAACCTCGGCAGCAAGGCCAAGGCCCAGAACCACGCGCTCCCCCACTGCGACACGGACCTGGTCCTGGCCGTCGACGCCGACACAGTGCTGGCCCCCGACTACATCGAGCGCATCAAGCCCGTCTTCGACGACCCCGCCGTGGACGTGGCCGCCGGCAACGTGCAAACCCGCTTCGCCCGCACTCCATGGGAGCGTGGCAGATCGACCGAATACCTCTTCGGCTTCCACTGGCACCGCCCGATCCAGCAACTCGCCAACAGCCCCATGGTCTGCTCGGGCTGCTGCTCGGTGTTCCGGCGCACGACCCTGACCGCGTTCGGCGGCTTCCCCGAACGCACGATCGTCGAAGACATGGACTTCACCTGGAGCCGGCAGCTCGAAGGCCGCAAGGCGGTCTACGTACCCGACGCCATGGCCTGGGCCGCCGACCCCGAAACCCTCACCTACCTCCGCAAGCAGGTGTGGCGCTGGATGGCGGGCTTCATGCAGAACGTCCGCCTCCACCTCCCCCGCCTGCTCACCCGCAAGCCCATGCTGGCGACGTGGATCATCGTGGCCCTGCTGGAGATCCTCCTGGCCCCGTTGTGGTGGGCCGGCCCGCTGATCCTCACACTGGGCATGCACGCGCCGGTGACCGGCACGCTGGCGTGGTGGGCGGGCGGCGAGCTGCTCCTGACCGTCCCCGCCCTCCTGTACGCGGCCAGACGCCGCCGCCTACCTGTCCACCAGGTGCTCTTCAACCTCCCGTTCGTCTACCTGAACAAGGTGGTCAACCTGTACTACGCCTGGAAAGCCCTGGTGATCGAGCTCATCATGGTCCCGCTACACCTGTCACGTGGCCTGCTCGTCTATGAAAAGGGCCGCTAGCCGCATTCCTCGACCCACATCAGGGAAAGCGAACCCCACCCCCGCCCGCTCACACCCCACAAAGAGCGGCCACCAGGCCCAACTCGCCTTCAGCGCACCTACACCGAGCCAAACACTCCAAGAGGCGGAGGCGGAAAGGAAGGGCCACTCACAGGTCGCGATAGGCGGACCAGATCTCCGACCAGGGACGACGACGACCTTCGCATACCCACACCGTATGCGTGCCGCCGACTTTCCCAGCGGCGACGGCCAGTTGGCGGAGCGACGTGAAGTACGGACGAAGGGAAGCAGGATCTTGACCGACGAAGAGCACGGGCCCGGAGCGTTCCGGCGGCGGGCCGAAGTAGGCCCATCCCAGGTTCCCGCTGAAGACGGGCGGCAGTCCGCGTTCCTGCCCGAAGAAGTCAAGCGCACTCGCCTCCCAATACGTCTGGGCGACCAGCACGGCATCGCGACGCTGATCAGGCGGAAGAGACCGGTAGGAGGCAGCCACGGTGTCGGCAAGCTCCGACCACCCGTGACTGCCGACCGCGACAGGATCGATGGAGGTCGCCTGCCAGCTCGCCGGGATGATGGGCAGCGCGGTCAGGGCGAAGGCGACGGACAGGGTGTACACCGGCCAGGTGGGCACCCACCGCCACCACCGCCGCGGTCCGTGCCGCCGCAGCTCCACCGCCGCCACCGCCCACAGCAGCGGAAACAGCCCGGCCACATAGTACGGACGCCCGCCCGTGACGACGAAGACCGCCGCCACCAGCAGGCACGTCCACCCGAGAAAGCGATAATCCCGCAGCTCAGCCGACTTGAGCAGCCGGGACGGGCCCCGCCCGGGGCGAAGGCCAGCCGAGGGCTCGTGACGGCGAGCGCGATTTCCACCCCGCCGAGGTTCTGCGGCGTGACGGAGGTCGCACCGAGGTCCCCGGACGCACGGGAGATCCCGCCGACGTCCTGCGGCGTGACGGCGGTCGCGCCGACCTCCCCGGACGCACGGGAGATCCCGCCGACGTCCTCATATGCACGGGACGTCCCGCCGACGTCCCCGGACGTGACAGGCGTCCCATCAACGTCCCCGGACGTCCCCGTGATGTGCCCCGTTGCCGGTGAGGGACCGCCGGTGGTCTCCGGCCCGGTGGACGGCTCGCCCCTCCCGGGTGTCCCGGTCGCGGCGGGATTCGGCGCCCCAGGCGCGGGTGCGAAGTCGACGTCGTCGAAGAGGCGCCAGGGCTGCTCCGACGGCGACCACGTACGGCTGGCGATGCCGCCCGCCTCCGTCGACCCGAACACCTCCACGATCCCTACCTGCTCCGCCCCGGCCGCCGACACCAGCTGCCCCGCCGTCGCGGGCAGGAGCGCCGTGCTGTGCAGCACGACCAGGCCCTCGACCGCGCTCACCCACGGCAGCGCGCGCAGCAGGATCGAGAACGTCCACGGCACCGCCACCACCGCCCACCGGTCGAACGGCTCCGAAGGCAGCGCGCCGAAGTACCGGGGCCGGTACCAGACAGGCAGTCGCAGCAGCGCGGGCACCAGGACGCCGGCCAGCGCTCCGTACACGTGCTTGGGCGGCGCGAACGACAGGACGGCCTCGGGGCGGTCCTTCTCCAGCAGGCCGGCCAGGAGCCCGGCCTCGGCCCACATCTGCTCCCTGGTACGCCGCCAGGTCCGGCTCGCCCCCGTGCTCCCCGACGTGCCGAGGTCCACGGTGGCGGGCACCAGCGCTTCGACGTCGCCATCGAACCGGTCCCAGCGGACCAGCCACTGCTCTTCGGTGATGCGCGGCGCGGCGAATCGACCGGAGCAGCTCAGATGGCGACAACTCGGTATATGTCACGAAATCAGCTCCAGGAGATCCTGAACGGTCTTGACCCCTGCCAGTGCCTCTTCCGAGATGTCCACGCCGATCGTCTCTTCGAGCGTGAAGACGACGGCGACCATCGCCAGCGAATCGAGCCCGAGATCCTCGATGAATGACCGCTCCGGCCGAACCTCGCCGGCCGCGACGCCAGCCACTTTTTCGACGACTTCGGACAAGAGTGAAAGGCGTTCCAGTTCCGCGGTGGACATGGCTGCTGTTCCTCCGGCCGGTTACCACCACGCGCATGTCCGCCTCTTTTCTGCGAATTCAGCGACGGCGTAGAGGGTAACCCGGTCACATTCCGATATGCAGTTTTTCGGCCACCAGGGCGGGCGCGGGCAGCGCCGCCATTTCGGCGGCCAGTTCCGCCGCGCGTTTCCGGAAAACGGGCTCCGACAGCAGCCGTCGGGCGTGCGCGGCGACCATGTCAGGCGCGTCTTCCTCCGGAGTGAGACCCAGCGCGGCGCCCGAAGAGGCGAGGGTCTCGGCGGTGACGAACTGGTCGGTCGCCTGCGGAACGATGAGCTGCGGCACCCCGGACACCAGGGCGGCCATGGCGGTGCCCGAGCCGCCGTGGTGGATCACCAGGTCGCAGTGGGGCAGCGCGAGGTTGAGCGTCACCCAGCCGGCGTGCAGCACGTGCTCGGGCCACGGACGCAGGCTCGCCGCCAGCCCCTCGTCCAGCCCGAGCACCAGCTCGAAGCCCGCCTCGGTCAGGCTCTCCACCAGCTTGGTGACGAGTTTGCGGGGGTCGACGTGGGCGCGGTCGAGCAGCAGGCTCCCGAACGTGACCAGCGCCCTCGGCCTGCCCTGGCCCTTGCGGTGCCACTGCTGCAGCCGCGCCGGGCCGTTGTACGGGACGTAGCGCATCGCGATGGCCGCGGGGTCTTCGGTGAGGCTCGGCGGGCAGGGGTGGATGGTGGCGCTCGGGGCCGGCAGCGCCGCTCCCGCGGTGGCACCGCCGAGAGCGGTTCGGGCGGCGGCCGCGTAGGCGGGCAGGCCGGGAAGGGCCCAGCTGTGCTCGATCCAGGGAATGTCGCGCTCGTACGCCGCCAGGCGGCCCGCGTACTCGCACGGCTCGCTGATGACCAGGTCCGGCCGGAAGTCGTCGGCCAGCTCCCCCATCCCCGCCGAGATACGGGCCGAAAGGGCGCCCCAGGCCCGGCCGCTCTCCTCGATGGCCGTCGCCAGCTGCTCGCCCGCGCCTTCCACCGCGCTGGCCTTGGCGTACTCGTCGGGGCCTATGCCCGCGTCGATGAGCCCGACGGGGAGTCCGGTGGTGGTGACGGTGCTGCTGAACCTCTCGGTAGGGCAGGCGACCAGGACGTCGTCGCCCCGGCTCCGCAGTGCCCACGCCAGGGGGACCATCGGGAAGAGGTGCCCGACCAGGGGCACGGAGGTGAACAAGACGCGCATGGTTCCGCATCCTCTCAGCGGGATGGTGGTATCGGGCGAAGGCCACGCTCAGGCGGGGAGGGCGGAGAGGGTGGGGCCGAACAACGTGGGGTCGTTGGCCAGGATGGCCCACTGTAAGCGGCGCATCGCCGGCCCGGGTTCCACCCCCGCCGCCTCGATCAGCCACAGTCGCGCCCTGGCGTACGCCTCCAGCGCCTCCACCTGCCGGCCCGACCGGAACAGCCCCAGCATGAGCTGCTCCCAGAACCGCTCATGGAACGGGTAATCATGCACCACCCGCGAGGCCACCTCCACCACCTTCCCGTTCTGCCCGATGGCCAGCCACAGGTCCACGGCCCGCTCGATGGCCCCCGTGAAGCGCTCCTCCAGCCAGGCCGTCTCCGTCAGCAGCAGCGGCCCGCCCGACACGTCGTCCAGCGGCTTCCCCCGCCACAGCCCCAGCGCCTGCTCGTAGCGGTCGGCGGCACACGCCAGCCGCCCCCGCTCCACCAGCCCTTCGGCCTCCTGCGTCACCGAATCGAAGTCGTGCAGGTCGAGCCGCCCGCCCTCGATCGACAGCCGGTAGCCGCCCCGTACCGTCTCCAGCGCGCCCCGAGCCCGGGCAGGGCCCGGTCGAGGCGCATGCGCAGTGTGTACGCGTACGTACGCAAGTTCGCGGCGGCCGACAGCGGGGCCTCCGGCCAGACGGAGCGGCTGAGCCGATCGAGGGTCACCGTCTGCATCGACCAGAGCAGGAGAGATGCGAGAAATGTGCGCATTTTTGCACTTCCGAGCGCTATGTGCTTCCCGTCCACAATGACCTCAAGTGGCCCGAGAATCCGGAATTCGATCCCGACCGGAGCCGACAATGCCGGGCTCGACGTCATCACAGCCCCCTAGCACGTTTGTTACGAGAAGGTCGACTTCCCTTCATATGGTGATAGCGGGAGGCTGCGGGATGGTTGCCATTATGCTGACATCCTCAGCATGATGGTGGAGGCCGATGCACTTCCACGTTCTTGGGCCGTTAGAGGTCGAGTGCGACGGACGTGCGCTCCGATTCAGCCGGAGCCGCGAGCGCTGCCTGATCGTGGCCATCCTGCTCGAGCCGGGCATGAGCGTCTCCCTCGACCGGCTGACCGCGCTGTTGTGGGAGGACGAGCCGCCGGAGACCGCCAGACGCACCGTGCAGAGCCACGTGGCCCGGGTACGCGCGGTCCTGCGCGCGGCCGGAGCTCATGAGCACGGCGTGGACCTGGTCTCCACGGGCCGCGGCTACGCGTTCAAGCTGCCCCCCGACACCGTCGACGTGCAGCGGTTCCGCACCCTGCTGGCCAAGGCCGGCGCGACGGGCGACCGATGGAGCGGATGGCGCTGCTGAGGGAGGGGCTCGACCTGTGGCGGGGCCGCACGTTCGCGCGCCCGCACGCGGGCCTGGACGAGAACCACGAGGACGCCGTCGCCCGCCAGGCGCGGGAGCGGTGGGCGCTGGAGCGGCTCGCGGGCGTGGACGGGGTGCCTGCCCGGATCGATTTCGAACTGGCATTCGATATCACGGACGCGAAGTGGCGCCCCGGCTTGCGCGCCACCGGCTTCGGGCACCCGGCAAGCGCGGCCTCGACGCGCCGTCGAGCAGTTCACGCCGTGGGGCGGGGCGAGCTTCGCCTTCGGCGCGGCGGGCGTGCTGTGGGCACTCTCGGTGACCGGCCACGGGCGCTTTCCCGAGCACGAGCGCTGGCTGCTCGACGCGGTACGGCGCAGCCGCGCCGAGCGTCCCGGCTTCTACGACGGCATGGCAGGCGTGGCCTACGTGCTCGACCACCTGGGCCACACCGCCGAGGCCGCCGAACTGACCGGCCGGCTGCTCGACCGGGCGGCCGAGCCGTGGGCGATGTCGCTCTTCTCCGGTTTGTCCGGCATCGGCGCCACGCTGCTGCACTTCGGCCACCTCGAGGAGGCGCAGGCCGTCGCCGGCCGCCTGGCCGTCGCGGTCGAGCGGGGCGAACCGCAGGCGGGGAAGAGCGACGTGGAAGCCGGGCTCATGCGCGGCTGGTCCGGCGTGGCGCTGTTCCTCATCCGCCTGCACGAGCGCACCGGCGATCCGGCCTGGCTGGACCTGGCCGTCCGTGCCCTCCACCACGACCTCGACCACTGCGTCGTCACCGGCGACGGCGCGCTGATGGTCGAGGAGAAGGGCGTGCGCACCCTGCCGTACCTCGACGTCGGCAGCGGCGGCATCGCGCTCGTGATCGACGAGCTGCTCGCCTGCCGCGAGGACGAGCGGTGCGCGGACAGCCTGCCCGCGCTCCTGATCGGCCCGTCCAGGCGCTTCGCCATCCAGGCGGACCTCTTCCGCGGCCAGGCCAGCAAGATCGCCACCCTGGCCCGCCTGACCCACCGGGTGGATCGCCGCCAGACGCTCGAGAGCCACCTGCGCGACCTGTCCTGGCACGCCATCCCCTACCGGGGCGAGCTGGCCTTCCCCGGCAGCCTCGGCTTCCGGCTCTCCATGGACCTGGCCACCGGGGGCGCGGGCGTCCTGCTGGCCATGTCCACCGCCGCCGGCGGCCCGTTCCTGCCGTTCTTCTCCCGGGCGGCCTGATGTCCGTCACCACCAGGAAGGCTCCGCGCCGCCCGGCCACCCGTTACGGCCTGGCCTACGACCTCCGCACGATCAGGACCGTCTTCAGGCGCGAGGCGATCAGGTTCGCCAACGACCAGAAACGCGCCATGTCCGTCCTGCTGCAGTCGGTGCTCTGGCTGTTCGTCATGGGGGCGGGCCTCAGCGCGCTGACGCCGACGGTGACGGACACGGTGGACATGCGCACCTTCCTGTTCCCCGGCGTGATCGCCATGTCGGTGATCCAGACCTCGATGTCCTCCGCCGCCTCGGTGGTCTGGGACCGGGAGTTCGGCTTCCTGCGCGAGATGCTCGTCGCCCCCGTACGCCGCGGGTCGATCGTGATCGGCAAGGTCCTGGGCGGCGCCGTGCTGGCCACCGCCGAGGGAGTCGTGCTGCTGGCCATGGCGGGGCTGGTCGGGGTGCCTTACCACCCGCTTCTCCTGCTCGCCCTGCTGGGCGGGATGTTCCTGGCGGCGTTCCTGGTGACGGCGTTCGGGGTGATGGTGGCGGCCAGGATCGGCGGCATGGAGTCGTTCCTCGGTGTCATGCAACTGGCGATCATGCCGCTGATGTTCATGTCGGGGGCGCTGTTCCCGGTGGCGCGCCTTCCCGGGTGGCTGGCGGCGCTGACCACGGTCAACCCGCTGACGTATGCGGTGGACCCGCTGCGCAGGGCGGTGTTCGCCTTCGTGGACGCTCCCCCTGACCTGGCGGCGCTGTACAACCCCGGCATCTCGTGGGCGGGCTGGGCCGTTCCCGTGTGGGTGGAGCTGCTGCTGGTCGGGGGCGCGGCGACGGTGTTCCTCTGGCTGGCCGTCGTGCAGTTCAACCGCGTGGACTAGAGAACGGCTCGGGGCCGCGTACCCGGCTGCTGTCCATCTCGGGTCCTCCCGTTCGTCGTGTGGGTGTCACAGCACATCACGGAGCGCCCTCAGCGCGCGCTCAACGGGAGGGCTCGTCATGCCTGATCTGCTCGCCGCCACCTACGCTCTGCGTCCGCGCAACGAACTGGCCCGCTCCGCACTGCCCGGCGCCCCGGTCACGCCCGTCAAGCGGCGGTGGACCAGAACGCTCCGGCTGCCTTTCGCCCGCGCGCGCGTCCGGCGTACAGTCGCGTCGGTCAGCCCGGTCAGGTAGGAGGAACCGTGCGGTACGTCATGTTCGTCTGCGACAACGAATCCGTCGGGGTGTCCGAGGATGACGCCGACCCCGCCTCCTGGGTGCGGGAGATGGACGGCTGTGGAGTACGGCTGCAGGGTGCGCGCCTGCGGCCGGGCAGCGATGCCACGACCGTCCGGGTGCGTGACGGTGAGGTGCTGCTGTCCGACGGGCCGTTCGCCGAGACGAAGGAGCAGATCGGCGGCTTCGACCTGATCGAGTGCGACAACCTCGACGAGGCCATCGAGGTCGCGTCCAGGCATCCGTCCGCCAGGTTCGGCTGGGTCGAGGTGCGGCCGCTTTGGGAGGACTGACCGCCGAGGTCGAGGCGGCGGTCGCCGAGGCGTTCCGCCAGGAATGGGGGCGCGTCGTCGCGACCCTGATCCGGGTGACGGGCGACTGGGATCTGGCCGAGGAGTGCGCGCAGGAGGCCTTCGCGCTGGCGCTGGAGCGCTGGCCGCGCGACGGCCTCCCGCGCCGCCCCGGCGCCTGGCTCACCACGGCGGCGCGCAACCGCGCGGTGGACCGGTTGCGCCGCCGGTCGACGGAGGCGGCCAAGCTGCGGGAGGTGGCCACGATGGCCGCCGATGACGACACCTTCGGCTCCGGCGACGACAGTGGCGTCCCCGACGACCGGCTACGGTTGATCTTCACCTGCTGCCACCCGGCGCTGCCGCTGGAGGCCCGGGTGGCGCTGACGCTGCGCACCCTGACCGGCATGACGACCGCCGAGATCGCCCGGGCCTTCCTGGTCACCGAGGCGACGATGGCCAAGCGCCTGGTCCGGGCCAAGAGCAAGATCAGCAATGCGCGCATTCCGTACCGGGTGCCGCCCGCTCATCTGTTGCCGGAGCGGACCGGCTCGGTGCTCGCCGTGCTGTACCTGCTGTTCAACGAGGGCTATTCCGCCAGTGCGGGCGCCGACCTGGCGCGGTGGGACCTGTGCGCCGAGGCCATCCGTCTCGCCCGCCTGCTCACGCGGCTGATGCCGGCCGAGCCCGAGGCGTACGGCCTGCTCGCGCTCATGTTGCTCCACCACGCCCGCCGCGCGACCCGTGTCGACGCGGCCGGCGATCTGGTGACCCTGGAGCGCCAGGACCGTACCCGGTGGGACCGCGGCGAGATCGACGAGGGCGTCGCCGTCCTGGAGACGGCCCTTCGACATGACCGGCCCGGGCCCTACCGGCTGCAGGCCGCCGTCGCCGCCTGCCACGCGACCGCCGCCGACGCTGCCGACACCGACTGGGCGCAGATCGCCGAACTCTACGGACAACTGGTACAGGTCGTACCGTCCCCGGTGGTGAAGCTGAATCAGGCGGTCGCGGTGGCGATGGCCGACGGCCCCGCAGCCGGACTCGAGCTGGTGGAAGACCTGCACGCCGCGGGCGAGCTGAACGGCTACCACCTGCTCCCCGCCACCCGCGCCGACCTGCTCCGCCGCCTCAACCGCCGCGCCGAGGCCGCCGCCGCCTACCGCGAGGCGCTCGACCTGGCCCGTACCGAGGCCGAGCAGCGCTACTTGGCCGGCCGGCTCGCCGAGATCACCACCGGCGGCGAAAGCTGATCATTCTCTGGTCCCGGGGAGGAACGGATCGCCGTCGCGGCGGCGGTTCAAGCGCTCTTGCAGGCTCGTGACCAAGGCGAACGCCGCCAGACCGTTGAGGTAGGCCAGAGCGAACATGGCGACGAACATGGCGGCCTCGGCCCAGTCGATGCTCTGGAACTCGGTGAGCGCCAACCAGACAGCAGCGCCAAGGCCGATGAGGGCGAAGGGCTGGAGCGGCAGGATCAGCACGGCGACGAGGATGCGGTGGCGGCCGAGGAAGCTCCGGACCCGACGCAGCGCCATGAGCGCAAACCACATCAGCCCGACGATAAGCACCAACACCAACGACAAAACGCTCATCAGTGGCTCCTGAGGTTTCCACGTCGCTCGTCGCCTGATGAGGGCCGGCGCGGTCGCGTGAATCGCAGCCCGACGGTCACGGCGGTGACGACTACGAGCAGTGCCGTGAAGGGCCAGAAGACAGGTGTGCCCTGTGCGCCCGACTCGTCGGGACCAGTGCTGGCGAGCAGTGTGATCAGTGTCGCGACCCCCACGACGAACTGGGTGAAGCTGGCGGCTATGAAGGGCCGGGGGCGGTCCAGGCGTTGATCTCGTGGAGGCGTGGCAGGCACCACACCGGAGCGGCCTAAGCCGGCCGATTCACCGGTGAGGTGGCGCAGTACGTCAGCAGCGGTCGGGCGGTGCTCCGGCTGCTTGGCCAGACACGCGTCGAGGACGCCGGCGAGCTCTCGCGGAACCCCGGACAGATCAGGCCTCTCACTGAAGATGGCGTGCATCACGGCCGCGGGTGTGTCACCGCGGAAAGCGCGCCTCCCTGTCGCGGCGAGCACCATGGTGGCGGCCCAAGCGAAGACATCCGAGGCAGCGCTGGCGGGAACGCCGTTCAGCTGCTCCGGCGCCATGTAGGCCGGAGTGCCTATCAGTCCGGAACGGGTGGTGGACTGCTCAGCCATGCGCGCGATGCCGAAATCGATCACGACCGGGCCTTCCGGACCGAGGAGCACGTTGCCGGGCTTGAAATCGCGGTGCACGATGCCCGCGCGATGAATCGCGGAGAGCGCGGTCAGCGTCGTGACGGCCAGCCGGTCCAGGCTGCTCCCGCTGCGCGGCCCCTCGGTGCCGACCAGCGTCTCAAGCGAGACGCCTGACACGTATTCACTGACGATGTAGGCCCGGCCGTCGAGGACGCCGGCGTCCAGCACCCTGGCCGTGCAGAAGGGCGCCACTCGCTGCGCCAGCTCGGCTTCGCGCAGGAACCGGCGGCGTGACTGCTCGTCCAGGACCATGCCCGGATGAAGGACCTTGACGGCGACTCGTGCCCCTTGGGGAGCCTCGGCCAAGTAGACCTTGCCCTGACCGCCCTCGCCCAGCACCCGGATGAGCCGGTAGCGGCCCAACCACTCAGGCTCTGACAATGCGGATCACCCCGACAGCAAGAGCCGTGTCCGAGTAAACACCTGGGTGGAGCTATGGGGATTCGAACCCCAGACCTCCTCCATGCCATGGAGGCGCGCTACCAACTGCGCTATAGCCCCTGGTCACCGCTCCGAGTCCACCCGTTGCGGCGCTCCGAGAGCATATAGCCATCCGCACCGATTCGCCTAATCGCGCCCGTCCCCCCGCCAAGAGCGCGCGGCACCGGTCGTACGGCCCCCGAGCCGTACGAGCTTATGCCTCGGCGTCCGGCCGGTCGTCGCTGTGGACGGGCTCCGGCAGGGTCCCAGCGTTGTGCTCCAGCAGCCGCCACCCCTTGCGGCCCTCCTGCAGCACGGACCAGGAGCAGTTGCCCAGACCGCCCAGCGCCGGCCACAACGGCTCGGGCAGCCCGAGGAGCTCGCAGATCCCGAGCCGGAGCGCGGCCCCGTGGGAGGCCACGACCAGCAGCCCGTCGCCGTCGAGCTTGGCCGCCCAGCGCCGCATGGCGGCGGCCACTCTGGTGGCCACGTCGGTGACGGGCTCGCCGCCCGGCGCCTCCCAGGCCGCGTACTCCTCGGGCCAGCGCGCGGCGATCTCCTCGCGCGTCAGCCCTTCCCATTGACCGCCGCCACGCTCGCGGAGGTCCTTGTCCACCGCCACGTCGAGCCCCACGACCCGCCCGAGCGCCAGCGCGGTGTCGTTGGCGCGCTGCAGGTCGGAGGAGACGATCAGGGTGGGCCGCAGCGAGGCGAGCAGCGACGCGGCCCGCGCGGCCTGCGCCACGCCGGTCTCGTCGAGGGGGATGTCGGAATGCCCCTGGAATCGCTGCTCGACATTCCACAGGGTCTGCCCGTGCCGCAGACAGACGATCCGCTTACTCATGCGGTGTCCTCACGGGCGAACTCGGAAGCGAGATGAGAGATGCCAGTCCGGTCACGCGCGCGCCCGCTGGAGGTTGGCCTGCATGACGCTCTCCGGCAGCGAGATGGCCGGGCAGTCCTTCCAGAGGCGCTCGAGCGCGTAGAACGTACGGTCTTCCTCGTGCTGGACGTGCACGACGATGTCGATGAAGTCGAGCAGCACCCAGCGGCCCTCGCGCTCGCCCTCCCGGCGCACGGGCTTGACGTCTGCCTCGGTACGCAGCCGCTCCTCGATCTCGTCGACGATGGCGCGGACCTGACGGTCGTTGGTGGCGGAGCAGAGCAGGAAGGCGTCGGTGATGACGAGCTGATCGCTCACGTCGTATGCGAGGATGTCATCGGCCAGCTTGTCGGCCGCGGCCTCCGCGGCGATGCGCACGAGCTGGACGGATCTGTCAGATGCGGTCACGATGCGGGTCTGTCCTCCTGTGTCGGCAGCATGCCCTTATGTTGAGGGTACCCTTCCAGGCCGAAAGCCCTCACCTACGGCACGAGAGCTTCATCCCCCGCCGTGATACAGCCCCCGCTTGTTGATGTACTGGACGATGCCGTCGGGCACCAAGTACCAAATCGGCTCTCCCTTAGCCACGCGTTGCCGGCACTCGGACGACGAGATGGCCAGCGCGGGAATTTCCAGCAAAGTCACCCGGCCCGCCGGCACCCCGGGATCGTGCAGCGTGTGGCCCGGGCGGGTGCAGCCCACGAAGTGGGCCAGCTCGAACAGCTCGTCCGCGTTCTGCCAGCCCAGGATGGCGCCGAGGGCGTCGGCGCCGGTGATGAAGTACAGGTCAACCTCAGGACCGTAAATTTCCGAAATATCGCGCAAAGTGTCGATGGTGAAGGTCGGCCCGGGCCGATCCACGTCCACCCGGCTCACCGAGAAGCGCGGATTGGACGCGGTCGCGATGACCGTCATGAGATAGCGGTCCTCCGCCGCCGACACTTCGCGCTCCGACTTCTGGTACGGCCGCCCGGTCGGCACGAAGACGACTTCATCCAAGTCGAAATGGTGAGCCACCTCGCTGGCGGCGACCAGGTGGCCGTGGTGGATGGGGTCAAAGGTCCCACCCATCACGCCAACTCGCCGCTTCCCCTGCACACCAGGAGCATTCATCATGAAACGGACCTTACGCGGACGTCATACCACAACATGATGGCACCCCCCTTGGTGATGACCGCGCACCACTTCCGTTGCGGACGTAGCATGCCGGGCATGACGACCACCCCGGACCGCAACCGCGTCCAACTGCCCGGCATCTCGTCCCGAGCCTACGAACACCCCGCAGACCGGTCCGCCCTGGTCGCTCTGCGTAAGTTGAGTGGGTTCGACACGGTTCTCAAGCAGATGTCCGGCCTCATCAGCGAGCGCCGGTTGCGCCTGATGTACCTGGCGTCGGCTGTGCGCGTGAGCGAGACGCAGTTCCGCTCCATCTACGACATGGGCCGCGACGCCGCCTACACGCTCGACCTGCACCGGATCCCCGAGATCTACATCCAGCAGGATCCGCAGGTCCAGGCGAAGGCCATCGGCTTCGACGACCCGTTCATCGTCGTGACCACCGGTCTGCTCAACCTCATGAACGAGGAGGAGCAGCGCTTCGTCATCGGCCACGAGACCTCGCACATCCTGTCGGGGCACGCGGTCTACCGGACGATGCTCGACATCCTGACCCGCCTCGCCACCCGCGTCGCCTGGATCCCGCTCGGCTACATCGGCCTGCGCGCGATCGTCGCGGGCCTGGAGGAGTGGTACCGCAAGTCGGAGCTGTCCTCCGACCGTGGCGGCCTGCTCGTCGGCCAGGACCCCGAGGCGGCCAAGAGGGCGCTGATGAAGCTCGCCGGCGGCGACTACACCCACGAGATGAACATCGAGGCGTTCCTGGAGCAGTACCAGGAATACGACACCGCGGGCGACCTTCGCGACGGCTTCCTCAAGGTGCTCAACCTGCTCGGCACCACCCACCCGTTCGCGGTGGTGCGCGTGGCCGAGCTGGACAAGTGGCAGCGCAGCGGCGACTACGACCGCATCCTGGGCGGGGACTACCCGCGCAGGGAGGACGATCCCAACGCACGAGTGACCGACGAGATCAAGGCGGCGGCCGAGTCCTACCGCGCGTCCTGGTCGCAGTCGCAGGACCCGTTCATCGGCGTGCTGCGCGACGTGGCCGAGGGCGCCGTGAACGCGGGCGAGCGCATCTTCAACCGCTTCTCGCGCCGCGACGGCGGCCAGGGCTGACCTGCCGCACCGCCGTTCGCGGCCGATCAGCTTGATCGGCCGCGAAGACCCGCCGCAAAGACTCGCCGTGGCGAGGCGACGGGTCAGACCTGGTGGCCCGCCATGATCGGCGGCGGGTCAGAGCAGCAGGGCGATGGCGCGCACGGCGGCCGCGCACAGGGCGACGAACCCGCCCAGCACGGCCAGTGCGCGCAACCCTTCCCTGCGCAGATCGGGCAGCCGATGCCCGATCCGCTCGATCTCGCGCCCGGCGAAACCGCCGCACAGCATCCCGAACACCACGCCCGCCACCGTCACGGGCCCTACCTGCTGCCACCAGTCGGTGGCGATCACTCCTCCGCCGGTCACCCAGAGCGCGCCACCCGCGGCCAGCGCGACGGGCACACCCGGCCACACGGCGGCGGTCGCGGCGGATCCCACCACGGCGAACGGGAAGAGCAGCACGCGCAGCGTCACCCGCGTACGCCGTGAGCTGCGGTTCCTGACCATCCAGTGGCTCATCCAGAGCGTCCGGGTCAGCACCACGAACACCGTGGTGATGGCGATGGAGGCGATCGGCCAGATCACCGAGGTGACCACGCACGGCACGGCCAGCACGGCGAGCAGCAGCAGCGCGCCGTTGCCCGCGGGCAGCGTGGTGGCCGACTCGGCCCTGAGGCCGGTCTTGCCGCGCACCTGCGGCCTGCTCCTGACGGCCGCCGCCGTGCGCTGGCGTGCCGCGGGCATCTTGGAGCGCGTGACAGCGGCCTTCCCGTCCGTGCTCGCCCGGCCGCGCGGCGGCGGCACCTCGGCCCGGCTCCGGACCGCCGCGCCCTTCCCATCGCTTCCGGTACGGCCCCGGGCCGCGGCCCCGTCCGCCCCGGTACGGCTCCGCGCCCCGGCGGTCTTCCCGTCCGTGCCCGAGGTGCGAGCCGCCGCGCCCTTCCCGTCGGTGTTCGACCGGGAACGCGGCGCGGGAACCTTGCTGTCCGTGTTCGCCCTGCTCCGCGCGGACTTGCTCTCCTCGGTGACGGCACGGCCCGCCTTGCCCTCATCGGGTGCGGGCTCGGGATCGGCCGCGCTGGTGGCCCCGCTGGTGGCTCTGGCCAGCCGCGACAGCCGGTCGGCCAGCAACGCCGCCGTGGGCCGCTTGCCGGGCTCCCGGTTGAGCGCGGCGCGTACGAGCGGCAGCAGCTCCACGGGCACACCCTTGAGGTCGGCCTGCCCGTTCAGCACCGCGTACATCTGCGCCTCGGCCGTCCCCCGCCCGAACGTCGGCCGCCCCGTCGCCGCGAACGCCACCGTCGCCGCCCAGGCGTGCACGTCGGCGGGCGAGTCGACCTGCTCGTCGGCGAAGATCTCCGGCGCGGTGTAGCCGGGCGTGCCAAGGAAGGTCCCCGTCATGGTGAGCCGGGTCGCGTCGAGCACCTGCGCGATGCCGAAGTCGATGAGCACCGGCCCTTGGGTGCCCATGATGATGTTGCCCGGCTTGAGGTCGCGGTGCACGACCCCGGCCGCGTGGATGATCGCGAGGGCCGCGGCGATGCCCTGCGCCAGGTCCACGAGCTGGGAGACGTCGAGCGGCCCGCTCTGGCGTACGCGGTCGAGCAGCGTGACGCCCTCGATGTGCTCCATGACCAGGTAGGGGCGGGCGCAGTTGAGGTCGGCGTCGAGCACCTTGGCCACGTACGGGCTCTCGACCCTGCGCAGCGCTCGGACCTCCCGCTCCAGCCTGATGCGGGAGGTCTCATCTTCTGCCAGGTCGTGGAGGACCTTCAGCGCGACGCGCTCGCCGCGGCGAGTATGGGCGAGGTAGACCTCACCCATGCCGCCCCGGCCGAGCCGTTCGACCAGGGTGTACGGCCCGACCTTGCCGAGCTTAGTCACCGTCCCTCCCGCCCGGCGCGCCCATAAGGGACACAACCCTAGCGCTGGGACGCGAGTCGCCGCTTGAGGCACGCCGAAGGATTATCGGCGAGTGTGGTCCGAGAGCATGCTGTCGAGCCGGGCCGTGGGCTCTTCCGCCAGCTGCCTGCGCCCTTTTCTGCGCCAGTTGACGTGACCCCGGCTCTCCAGCCAGAGCAGCAACCGGTCGGCGCCGAGCAACACGGCCGCCGAGAAGACAAGGGCGACGACAATCTCCATGCCTCTCAGTCAACCCGCGCTCCACGGCGCCGGTCAGGCCGACACGCCGGCTAACCGGCCACCACCGTGCCCTCTGACGTGCGCAAATGCCCCTCACCGGTATAGACCCACTTGGTGGCGGTGAGCTCGGGGAGCCCCATCGGGCCGCGGGCGTGCAGCTTCTGCGTGGAGATGCCGATCTCGGCCCCGAACCCGAACTCCCCGCCGTCGGTGAACCTGGTCGAGGCGTTGACCGCCACGGCCGCCGAGTCGACCAGCGAGACGAACCTGCGCGCCGCCCGCTGCGACCTGGTGACGATCGCGTCGGTGTGGGCGGAGCCGTACTTCCTGATGTGGGCCACCGCCTCCTCCAGCGAGCCGACGACGGCGGCGGCGATGTCGAGCGAGAGGTATTCGGCGTAGAAGTCGTCCTCGGTGACGGGCACGACGCCGGAGCCGTGGCCGGCGATGCGCTCGTCGCCGTGCACGGTCACGCCCGCCTCCGCGAGCGCCGACAGCGCCCGCGGCACGAAGGCGTCGGCGATGTCCGCGTGCACGAGGAACGTCTCGGCCGCGTTGCACACCGACGGCCGCTGCGCCTTGGCGTTGACCAGGATCTGCACGGCCAGGTCGAGGTCGGCCTCGGCGTCGACGTACACGTGGCAGTTGCCGACGCCGGTCTCGATGACCGGCACCGTCGACTCCTCGACCACCGAGTTGATCAGCGACGCGCCGCCGCGCGGGATCAGGACGTCCACCAGGCCGCGGGCCCGCATGAGCTCCTTGACCGAGTCGCGGGTCTGCCCCGGCACGAGCTGGACGGCCCCCGCGGGCACCTCGGTGCCTTCCAGCGCGTCCTGCATGACCTTCACCAGGGCCGTGTTGGAGGAGTAGGCGCTGGAGGAGCCCCTGAGCAGCACCGCGTTGCCGCTCTTGAGACAGAGGGCGGCGGCGTCGACGGTGACGTTGGGCCGGCCCTCGTAGATGATGCCGATGACGCCGAGGGGCACCCTGAGCTGGCGCAGCTCGAGACCGTTGGGCAGGGTGGTGCCGCGTACGACCTCGCCGATCGGATCGGGCAGGTCGGCCACCTGGCGCACGGCCTCGGCGATGGCGGCGACCCTGGCCTCGTCGAGCCGCAGCCGGTCGATCATCGCCTCGGACGTGCCCTGCGCCCTGGCCTGCTCGACGTCCTTCGCGTTGGCCTCGACGATCTCCGCCGCGTGCGCGACCAGGGCGTCGGCGACGGCACGTAGCGCCCGGTCCTTCGGCGCCCGCGGCAGCGGGGCCAGCTCGGCGGCGGCCTCTCGTGCCGCGTGGGCGACCTTCAGGAACTCTGTGCTCATGGCTACGCTCCGTGCTTCCCTGCTAGTTGTGAGCTTCCAGTATGACGATGTCGTCACGGTGGATCAGCTCGCGTTCATATTCCGGGCCAAGCGCGCTCGCCAGCTCCCTCGTGGAGCGCCCGAGCAACTCGGGGATCTCGGCGGCGTCGAAGTTCACCAGTCCGCGAGCCACCACGAGCCCCTGAGGCCCGCACAGGTCCACCGGATCGCCCGCCGCGAACTCACCCTCCACCGACGTCACCCCGGCCGGCAGCAGGGACTTGCGCCGCCCCACGATGGCCTCCACCGCCCCCTGGTCGAGGTGGAGGCGGCCGCGCCCGGTGGCGGCGTGCGCGAGCCAGAGCAGGCGGGTGCCGGGATGACGGCCGCCGGGGTGGAAATAGGTGCCGATGTCGGCCCCGCTGAGCGCCTGGGCCGCGTGAGCGGCCGCGGTGAGCACCACAGGGACCCCCGCCCCCGTGGCGATCCTGGCGGCCTGGACCTTGGTCACCATGCCGCCGGTGCCGACCGCCGCGCCGTTCTTGCCCAGCTCGACGCCGACCAGGTCTTCCGGCCCGCGAATCTCCGCCAGGCGCCGGGTGCCGCTGCGGCTCGGCGGGCCGTCGTAGAGCGCGTCCACGTCCGACAGCAGCACGAGGGCGTCCGCGTGGATCAGGTGTGACACCAGCGCCGCGAGCCGGTCATTGTCGCCGAAGCGGATCTCGTCGGTGGCCACGGTGTCGTTCTCGTTGACGATCGGCACGATGCCCAGCTCGAGCAGCCGCGTGAGCGTGCGCTGGGCGTTGGCGTGGTGGGCGCGCCGCATCATGTCGTCGGCGGTCAGCAGCACCTGACCCACGCGCAGGGAGTAGCGGGCGAAGGAGGAGGTGTAGCGGGCGACGAGCACGCCCTGCCCGACGGACGCGGCCGCCTGCTGGGTGGCCAGATCACGCGGTCGCGTTGTCAGCCCGAGCGGGCCGAGGCCCGCCGCGATCGCCCCGGAGGAGACCAGGACGATCTGCGTCCCGGTACGGCGCCGCGCCGCCAGCACGTCCACGAGGGCGTCGACACGATCGACGTCGATCGTGCCCTGAGGGGTGGTGAGCGAGGAGGAGCCGACCTTGACAACGACCTTTGACGCTGAGCTGATCTGTTCCCGCACGTCTCGCAGCCTATCCGAGGCCCAAGGGCCCATTTGCCGCCAGGGCGGCGCTCGCGGCGGCCCCGCGCATGGCGGCGGCGACTTCCTCGGGTAGATCACCCGGTGGCTGCGCCGCGCCGCCGTCGGCCCCGGCTGGGCGGGCGCCGGTATCCCGCTCAACGCCGACGGAGGCGCCGAAGCGACCCTCCACCCGTTAAGCCTCAGCCGAGGCGGATGTCGGACCCTCTCGGGCCGCGCCGCATGGACTCGGCGTTGAGTGTGGGCTGCCAGTCGAAGACGTAGCCGCCCTCCATCGGCCCGATGACCACCTCGGCGCCCGCGGTGGCCCCGGCCTTGGCCAGTTCCTCCTCCACGCCGAGCCGTTCGAGCCGGTCGGCGAGGTAGCCCACGGCCTCGTCGTTGCTGAAGTCGGTCTGCCTGATCCACCGCTCCGGCTTCTCGCCGGTGATCTGGAACAGGTTCTCGTTGACCCGCCGCACCCGGAACCCGGCGTCGCCGAGCTGCTTGGGCCTGATGACCAGCCGGGTGGGCTCCTCGATCGGCTTGTTGGCCCGGGCCGCCGCGACCCACTCGCCCATCGCGTACGTGAGGTCCTTCAGCCCTTCATGTGTGGCGGCCGAGATCGTGAACACCCGCAGCCCCCTGGCCTCGAACTCGGGCGTGACCAGCTCGGCCAGCTCCCGCGCGTCGGGCACGTCGGCCTTGTTCAGCACGACCAGCCGGGGCCGGTCCTCGAGCTTCCCGTACGCGTGCAGCTCGGCCTCGATCGCCTCGTAGTCCGTGATCGGGTCCCGCCCCGGTTCCATGGTGGCGCAGTCGATGACGTGCACGAGCATGTCGCACCGCTCGACGTGCCGCAGGAACTCGTGCCCGAGGCCCTTGCCCTGCGAGGCCCCAGGAATCAACCCGGGCACGTCGGCGACGGTGAACACGATCTCCCCGGCGGTCGCCACCCCCAGGTTGGGGATCAGGGTGGTGAACGGGTAGTCCGCGATCTTGGGCTTGGCCGCGCTCAGCGCGGCGATCAACGAGGACTTCCCTGCGCTCGGAAACCCGACCAGCGCCACGTCCGCGACGCTCTTGAGCTCCAGCATGACGTCCAGCGCGTCCCCGGGCTCCCCGAGCAGCGCGAACCCGGGCGCCTTGCGCTTGGTCGTGGCCAGGGCGGCGTTGCCCAGGCCGCCGTGCCCGCCCTGGGCGATCACGTAGCGCGTACCGGCGCCGACGAGATCGACCAGCACCTCACCCGTGGCGGCGGCCTTGACCACCGTCCCGTTGGGCACGGGCAGGATCACATCCGCCCCGTTCGCCCCGTCCCGGTTCGAGCCCTGCCCCTGCTTGCCGTTGTCGGCCTTGCGATGCGGCCGGCGGTGGTACTCGAGCAGCGTCGCCGTGTTGGGGTCGACCTCGAGAACGACGTCACCGCCCCGCCCGCCGTTCCCGCCGTCGGGGCCGCCGAGCGGCTTGAACTTCTCCCGGTGGATGGAGGCGCACCCGTTCCCCCCGTCACCGGCACTGATATGAAGGACCACCTGGTCCACAAAGTCCGGCATTCCGCACTCCTCCACCCCCTTCGCAGGGGCCTCTCATCCCAATACATAGGCGGCCAGCCAAAAGCAAAGGGGCGGATCGACAGCGCGATCCACCCCTAAAGCAACAGACCCAAGGTCAACGGAGAGGAGAGAACCCTACTCCGCGACGGGAACGATGCTCACGGCCCGCCGGCCGCGCTTGACACCGAACTGCACGTGCCCGGCCGCCAGCGCGAACAGCGTGTCGTCGCCGCCACGCCCCACGTTGTCGCCGGGGTGGAAGTGGGTGCCCCGCTGGCGGACGATGATCTCGCCCGCGTTGACCAGCTGGCCGCCGAAGCGCTTGACGCCCAGGCGCTGGGCGTTGGAGTCACGGCCGTTCCGGGTGGACGACGCGCCCTTCTTGTGTGCCATCTCTCAAACTCCCGATCAGGCCTGGTCGATACCGGTGATCTTCACCTGGGTGTACCGCTGGCGGTGACCCTGGCGCTTCTTGTAACCGGTCTTGTTCTTGTACTTGAGAATGCGGATCTTCGGGCCCTTGGTCTCGCCGAGAATCTCGGCGCTGACCGTGAACTTGCCCGCCTCGGTGGTCACGTCGCCGTCGTTGACGACGAGCACCGTCGGCAGCGAAACCGAAGAGCCGACCTCGCCGGCGACCTTGTCCACCTCGAGGACGTCACCGACGGAGACCTTCTGCTGCCTGCCGCCGCAACGAACGATCGCGTACACCGCGGAACCCTTCTACTGACTCACTGTTGTCTCGTACATCAGCCACCTCGCCAAGAGGCGGCCGCCGAATGCTGCGCCTGTCATTCGGCCTGTCTCAAACCGACGAACCGAGTAAGCGCGCCAACAGGGCACGTCACCTGACGCACCGATTGTCTAGGGTACCGGATCAGTGGTCCCTAGGCGAACCGGACGGAACGTCGGAAGCCCGCCGAGGCTACTCGGCAGACTTGGCTCGGCGCGAGCGTCGCCGCCCTCTGCCGGAAGTCTGGCTGGCCTGGTCGTCCTCAGCAGGGACGTCTTCAAGCGCACCGGTCACGGTATCACGGCCGGAGGTGTCCTTGGCCGCGGACACCTTGTCGGAGACCGCCTTCTCGATGGCCATCTTCCCCTGCGTGCCGCGCGGCTCCGGCTTGGCCTCGACCGGCTCCGTGGAGACGAGCAGACCGCGGCCGTTGCAGCACTCGCACGGCGTCGAGAACGCCTCCAGCAGCCCCTGACCGACCCGCTTACGCGTCATCTGGACCAGGCCCAGCGAGGTCACCTCGGCCACCTGGTGCTTGGTCCTGTCGCGGGCCAGGCACTCCAGCAGCCGCCGAAGCACCAGGTCGCGGTTGGACTCCAGCACCATGTCGATGAAGTCGATGACGATGATGCCGCCGATGTCACGCAGCCTGAGCTGGCGCACGATCTCCTCGGCCGCCTCGAGGTTGTTCCTGGTGACGGTCTCCTCGAGGTTGCCGCCCTGGCCGGTGAACTTGCCGGTGTTGACGTCGACCACGGTCATGGCCTCCGTACGGTCGATCACCAGCGAGCCGCCGCTGGGCAGCCACACCTTGCGGTCGAGCGCCTTGCCGAGCTGCTCGTCGATCCGGTACGACTCGAACACGTCGCCCTGGTCGCCGCCGTCCCACTTCGACAGGCGCTCGGCCAGGTGCGGCGCGACGTACTTGACGTACTCGTCCACCGTGTCCCAGGCGTCGTCGCCCTGCACGACCAGCGAGGTGAAGTCCTCGTTGAAGACGTCGCGCACGACCCTGATCGTCAGGTCGGGCTCGGCGGACAACAGCTCGGGCGGGCTCGCCGACTTGGCCTTCTTCTGGATGTTCTCCCACTGCGCGGACAGCCGGGCCACGTCACGGGCCAGCTCGTCCTCGGAGGCGCCCTCGGCGGCGGTACGCACGATCACGCCCGCGTTCTCCGGCATGACCTTCTTCAGGATGCTCTTGAGCCGCGTGCGCTCCTTGTCGGGCAGCTTGCGGCTGATGCCGGTCATCGACCCGTCGGGCACGTAGACCAGGTAACGCCCGGGCAGGCTGATCTGCGACGTGAGCCGGGCGCCCTTGTGGCCGATCGGGTCCTTCGTGACCTGCACGAGCACCGACTGGCCCGACTTCAGCGCCGACTCGATGCGCTTGGGCTGGCCCTCCAGCCCGGCGGTGTCGAAGTTGACCTCGCCGGCGTACAGGACGGCGTTCCTGCCCTTGCCGATGTCCACGAACGCCGCCTCCATCGAGGGCAGCACGTTCTGGACCTTGCCGAGGTAGACGTTGCCGACGTAGGACTGGCTGGCCTCGCGGTTGACGTAGTGCTCGACGAGCACGCCGTCCTCGAGGACCGCGATCTGCGTGCGGTCGCCCTGGCGGCGCACGACCATCATCCGGTCGACGGACTCGCGGCGAGCCAGGAACTCCGACTCCGTGATGATCGGCGGGCGCCTGCGCCCCAGCTCGCGCCCCTCGCGGCGGCGCTGCTTCTTGGCCTCCAGCCGGGTGGACCCGCGCACGCTCTGCACGCCGTCCGTCGCGGTGTCGAGAGACGTCGCACGGCCGGCGCGCGGCGCGCGGATGCGAACCACCGTGTTCGGCGGGTCGTCGCTGGACGGCTCCGTGTCCGCGTCCGAACCCCGGCGGCGACGGCGACGGCGACGGCGCGAGGTCGAGGCCTCCTCGTCCTGGGCGCCCTCCTCTTCCGGCTCCTCGCCCTCCTCTTCCGGCTCCTCGCCGTCCTCGGCCTCGTCCCGCTCACGCGACTTGCCGCGGCCCCGGCCGCCACGCCTGCGGCGCCGGCGCCTGCCGGCGCCTTCCTCCTCCTGCTCGTCGGAGGTGTCGACGTCGGCCTCGTCCTCGGTCACGGACTCGTCGACCGGCTCCTCGATCTCCTCGGGCTCGGGAGCGGGCTGCGGCGGCTCGGCCCGCCGGGCGGCGGCGGGCTTGGCCTTGCTGGGATCGGGCGCCTGGAACAGCGGCGCGAAGATGGCCGCCGGCCGCTGGAACATGGTGCCGGGCTCATCCTGCGTGCGCGCGGTCAGCCCGAACGGGTCGGCGAGCAGGCTCGGGCGCACGGAGTCCTCGTCGAGGTCCTCGCCCGCGGGCTCGTCGTCGAGCGGCTCGTCCTCGGGCAGGGCCTCCAGGATGTCCTCATCCTCGCCACCCGGCTCGGCCTCGACGTCGCCGGCGCGCGCCGCCTCGGGCGCGGTCACGACCTCGGCGGCCCGGACCTCGGCGCTTTCCTGCGCGGCGCTCTCCTTGGCGGCCACGGCCTCCGCGGCGGCGGGCTCGCCGGCCGCGACGGGCGCCACGGCCTCTTCCGGCTCCACCTTCTTGCGAGTCCTGCGCCGCTTCACGGGCTCGGCGGGCTCGGCGGGCGTCTCGCCTTCCTGGGACGCTCCCGCGGCTTCCGCCTCGGCCTTCTTCGTCGTGGTACGGCGCCGCGTCGTCGTGGCGGTGGACCGGGTCCGCGTGGCTCGCTTGGGCTTGTCGGCAACCGCGTCGGCGGCCGCCTCCGCCACGGCCGTCTCGACCGGGCTCTCGGGGGCGGCAGGCAGACCGGCATCAACCGCACCGGAAACGACGCCACCATCGGCCTCTGCCGTTCCAGCATCGGCGATGGCGGCGGCGAGAAGCTCGGGCGCGGGCTCTCCCGCCGCACGTTGCACGGCCTTGGTCTGCACCGCTTGCACATCCGCCACGGACGGCGCGGTCTGCGCGGCGGTGACGGTGACCGGAACGGACGCCGGCTCCTCGGGCAGCTCCGGCGGGGGACCCGCGGGGCGGCTGGCGGAGCGGCGACGTGGGGTCACCTCGGGCTGTTCAGTTGTCTCCCCGTCAGGGCCAATGGCCCCGGCGTTGGGCTCGTTCTCGAGCATGCGGGCGCTCTCCCGTCAGCTCCCGGGCGCGTCGCCGCGCCGCGCAGGAGCCCTCGTGTCTCGTTGTCCGCCGGCACCCCCGATGAAGGGGCGCCGACGCCAAGTCCTGTCAGCGGTCGTGCCCCGCTCGCGCAGGGCACCTCCTTAACCGGCGACGTGCTCACCCGCCGGTCCCGCCTCGCCGCCGCGCGTCGTATCGCGGTCCAGGTCGAGCGGGTCGGCAAGCGCACCGGTGCTGACGTCGAGCGGCCCCTGCGCCAGCCTGGTCACCTCGGGGGAAACCGGCGGCGCGAAGTCGGCCACAAGGCGCAGCCCTGTGAGCACATCGTCGGGTCGAACGGCAGGCGTCATGTGCCGAACAACCATGCGCAGTATGACACACGGTCCTCCATGCACCTGAGCTGCGATTCTGTCTGTTCCCTCGGACACCGTGAGCCCCAGGACGGCCTCGCGCGCGTCGAAGCGGCGCAGACCCTTCTTGGTGAGGCGCTCGACCTCCACGGTGCCCTCCGCGAGGAACTTGTCCGCCGCCACCTCGGCGAGCTCGCGATCGGCACCGGGCAGCCGCACCTCCCACTCGGAGACCTCCAAGCGGTCGGCCAGCGCCCCCGGACCCGCCTCCACAACGTCGAGCACGTCGAGCCCAGGCGGCAGCGACCCATCAAGGCCCCGCTTGACCTGCTCGGGGTCGCATGGCGTCGTGACGCCGATCTCGAGGTATTCGGCTTCGCTGGCGACACCGGTCGGCGCCGCGCCCGCGTAGGAGATCTTCGGGTGGGGCGAGAAGCCCGCGCTGTAGGCCACCGGAATGCCGGCACGGCGGACCGCTCTCTCAACGGCCCGCGAGATGTCGCGGTGGCTGGTGAAGCGCAGGCGGCCGCGCTTGGCGTAGCGCACGCGAAGCCGCTGCACCGTGGGCGCGGGCGGAGGCCCTTCGGGAACAGGTTTCAGAGCTTGTCGTCCTTCCCTTGTAAGAGTTCTTTCGTCTCAGGATAAGCCGCCCCGGTGCGTGAACGTGTACGCCGAGGCACGGGCTGCCCACTGAGCGCGCTAGACCACCGTCAGAGGAAGGAGTTTCCGCCCTGTGGGACCGATTTGAATTTCCGTGCCCATGGTCGGGCAGACGCCGCAGTCGTAGCACGGAGTCCAGCGGCAGTCTTCGACCTCACCGCCGGAAACGGCCTCCTGCCAGTCCTGCCAGAGCCATTCGCGGTCGAGCCCGGCGTCGAGGTGGTCCCACGGGAGGACCTCGTTCTCTTCCCGCTCGCGCGTGGTGTACCAGTCGACGTCGACGCCGGCCTTCTCGGCCGCCGCCATCCAGCGCTCGTAGGAGAAGTGCTCGCTCCAGCCGTCGAACCTGCCGCCGTCCTCCCAGGCGGCGCGGATCACGGCGCCGACCCGGCGGTCGCCGCGCGAGAGCAGGCCCTCCACGATCGAGGGCTTGCCGTCGTGGTAGCGGTAGCCGATGGCCCTGCCGTACGCCTTGTCACCTCTGAGCGCCTCGCGCAGCGCCTTGAGCCGCCGGTCGACGGTCTCGTGGTCGGCCTGACCCGCCCATTGGAACGGCGTGTGCGGCTTCGGCACGAAACCGCCGATCGAGACCGTGCAGCGGATGTCGCGGCTGCCGGTCGCCTCGCGGCCCGCCTTGATGACCTTCTTGGCCAGGTCGGCGATGCCGAGCACGTCCTCGTCCATCTCGGTGGGCAGCCCGCACATGAAGTAGAGCTTGACCTGGCGCCACCCCTGCGAATATGCCGTGGTGACGGTGCGGATCAGGTCTTCCTCGGTGACCATCTTGTTGATCACCTTGCGCATGCGCTCGGAGCCGCCCTCGGGCGCGAACGTCAGGCCCGAACGCCTGCCGTTCCTGGAGAACTCGTTGGCCAGGTCGATGTTGAACGCGTCAACCCTGGTCGACGGCAGCGACAGCGAGGTGTTGGTGCCCTCGTAGCGGTCGGCCAGCCCCTTGGCGACATCGCCGATCTCGGAGTGGTCGGCCGACGACAGCGACAACAGGCCGACCTCGTTGAAGCCGGACTCCTTGATGCCGTTTTCGACCATGGCCCCGATCGTGGTGATCGAGCGCTCCCGCACCGGACGCGTGATCATGCCGGCCTGGCAGAACCGGCAGCCCCGGGTGCAGCCGCGGAAGATCTCCACGCTGAACCGCTCGTGCACCGTCTCGGCCAGCGGGACCAGCGGCTTCTTCGGGTAGGGCCACTCGTCGAGGTCCATCACGGTGTGCTTGTGCACCCGCCACGGCACGTCGGCCCTGTTGGGCGCGACGCGCTTGATGCGACCGTCCGGGTGGTAGTCGACATCGTAGAACTTCGGGATATAAACCCCGCCGGACTCGGCGAGCCGCATCAGCAGCTCGTCGCGGCCGCCCGGCCTGCCCTCGGCCTTCCACTCGCGGATGACCTCGCTGATCGCGATGGAGATCTGCTCGCCGTCGCCGAGCACGGCCGCGTCGAGGAAGTCGGCGATCGGCTCGGGGTTGAAGGCCGCGTGGCCGCCGGCGAGCACGATCGGGTCGTCCTCGCCCCGCTCCGCGGCGAGCAGCGGAATGCCCGCCAGGTCGAGCGCGGTCAGCATGTTGGTGTAGCCGAGCTCGGTCGAGAACGACACCCCGAGCACGTCGAAGGCGCGCACCGGCCGGTGCGCGTCAACGGTGAACTGCGGCACGCCCTCGGCCCGCATGAGCGCCTCAAGATCCGGCCAGACCGCGTAGGTGCGCTCGGCCAGCGTGCCGGGCAGCTCGTTGAGGATCTCGTAGAGGATCGCCACGCCCTGGTTGGGCAGCCCGACCTCGTAGGCGTCCGGGTACATCAGCGCCCACCGTACGTCGGCGGAGTCCCAGTCCTTGACGGTCGAGTTGAGCTCACCTCCGACGTACTGGATGGGCTTCTGCACCTTCGGCAGCAGCGCTTCCAGGCGGTGGAATATCGACTCGACAGGCATACCGTCCAGGGTAGCGGCGCTCGGACGGTGGCAGGTCCGGCGATCTCAGACGGCGGCGGGTCCGGGGATGTCGATGTCGTTTCCGCTGCGCACGCACTCATCGCAATAGGCCAGGAACATGTCTCTAATTAAACGACTGTCTTCGCACCCTGATGGCTTGTAGAAGCCCGATCGCAATCAGATTCGCGAACGTGGCGGTGCCGCCATACGAGACGAACGGCAGCGGCAGCCCCGTGATGGGCATGATCCCGATCGTCATTCCCACATTGATGAACGTCTGGAACGCGAACCAGCATACGATCATCCCCGCGACCAGCGTCCCGAACCTGTCATCGCACTGCCTGGCGATCTTCAGCCCGCGCAGCAGCACGACCCCGAGCAGCAGCACGACCGTCACGGACCCGAGGAACCCGAACTCCTCCCCCGCCACCGTGAAGATGAAGTCGGTGTGCTGTTCGGGCACGAACCTGCCGGTCGTCTGCCCGCCGCCCAGCAGGCCCTTGCCCAGGAGCTGCCCGGAGCCGATCGCGATCATCGACTGCGTGCTGTTGTACCCGACACCGCGCGGATCGACGCTCGGATCGACGAACGCCGTGAACCGCGCCACCTGGTAGGGCTCGAGCAGCTGGAAGTAGAACACCGAGAACACCCCGGCCGCCGCCACCACCGACAGCGCCGCGATCCACCGCTTGCGCACTCCTCCGATGATCAGCCCGGCGGCCGTGATCACGGCCAGCACCAGCGCCGTCCCGAGGTCGGGCTGGAGCATCACCAGCCCCATCGTCACCATCGAGGCGATGAGCGCCAGCCACACGTCCAACCCCCGTGGCCGATCGCTGCCCTCGGCGGGCTGCGCCAGCAGCATCGCGATGATCAGCAGCAGCCCGACCTTGGCGAACTCGGACGGCTGCACCGCGAACCCCCCGCCGAGCAGGATCCACGAGTGCGACCCGTTGATCGTCGCACCCAACGGCGTGATCACCAGGCCCAGCCCTATCAGCGACATCACGTACACCAGCGGCGCGTAGGCCCGCATCGCCCGATGATCGACCATCGCCACGACCGCGCACAGCACCACCCCGATGACCTCGTTGAACATGTGCTTCTTGACCAGGCCCGTGGATCCCGGCGCCCAGGTCCTGGTGGACGACCAGACCAGCAGCGTGCCGATCACGCAGAGCCCGGCCACCGCGACCAGCATCAGCCCGTCGAGCCTACGCACCGTCGAGTTGTCAGCGGTCACCCGCCGCAGCAGCGAGGGCCGCCGGACGGCCGCCATACGATCGATCACCCTTGGCCCCCTGTCCCCTCAGCCGTCCGGCCGACCAGCCAGCCGACCGCGCACCCGATCACCCATCCGGCCACGCACCCGGCCACCCACCGGCCAACTCCGGGCCCAGGCAACCGCCAGGCCACCCACCGGCCAACCCCACGCCCAGGCAACCGCCAGGCCACCCACCGGCCCACCATCCGCCGGCCACGATCGCCTGCGCCCGAGCACCCTTCACGGCCCGCAGCCACCGCTCGGCCACCGCTGGGCAGCCCCGTATCCAGAGCGGGGGCGCTCATTCCCCGGCCACCGTTCCATCGGGCGAGAACCGGGGCAGTCTCGTCGTGAGCTTCCCTCCGGGCACGGCCGGGGGCCGCTTGATGCCGTAAATCCCCTCATAGATCTCCCGCACGGCAGGCGCCGCCGTCTGCGAGCCCATCCCGCCCTGCGAGACCATGACCACGACCACGTACTGCGGGTTCTTCGTCGGCGCGAACGAGGCGAACCACGAGGTGTCCTTCTTGCCCCACACCTCCGCGGTGCCGGTCTTGCCGCCGATGCGCACCTTGTTCATCGGGAACCCGGCAAAGGCCCCCGCCGCGGTGCCGTCGGCGGGGACGTCGCTCAGCGCGTTCTTGATGTAGAGGCGCTCCTTCTCGGAGATCGGCAGCTTGCCCACCACCGGCACGGGGATGGTCTTGACCACCGTGCCGTCGGGCCGCACCTGCGCCCACCCGATGCGCGGGCTGCGCACCTTCCCGTCGCTCACCAGCGCCATGTACGCCCGCGCGAGCTGCATCGGCGTCACCAGCACGTCGCCCTGGCCGATGGAGAAGTTGGCCGAGTCACCCGGCCGCAGCAGGAACCCCTCGGTACAGTTCTCCAGCGCCAGCCGCTTGAGGAACTCGGCCCGCGCCCGGTCCTTGACCTCCGGATAGCCCTTGCGGGACCGCTCGCAGGTCACGGCGTTGGTCCGGTTCCACAGGTCCTTCTTCCACGCCCGGTCGGGGATGCGCCCCGAGGACTCGCCGGGCAGGTCCACCCCGGTCGGGCTGCCGAACCCGAACGCCCTGGCGGTGTTGGCGAACACCTCCTTCGTCGGCTTCTTCGGGCTGCGCCCGCCGTCCTTCAGGTACTGCTCGTACGAGGCCCGGTAGAAGATCGTGTCGCACGACTTGACCAGCGCGGTGTGCAGATTCATCGAGCCCAGCCCGATGCCGCGGAAGTTGTTGAAGGCGCGGTCGCCCACCATGTAGGAGCCGGGGCAGTCGTAGGTGCCCTTCAGCGGGTATCCGGCGCGCAGCATCGCCGCCACCGACGAGATCTTGAACGTCGAACCGGGCGCGAACTGGCCGTTGATCGCCCGCGACACGAGCGGTATGCCGGACTTGTCCGACAGCAGCCACTGGTATCCGCGCGTCGAGATCCCGCCCGCCCAGATCGCCGGGTCGTACCCGGGCGCGCTGGCCAGCGCCACCACCCGTCCCGTACGCGCGTCGAGCACCACCCCCGCGCCGCCGTCGGCCCCTGGTGCGGACTTCATCGCCTTGGCCAGCGCCTTCTCCACCACCTCCTGCACCCGCGAGTCGATGCTGGTCACCAGATGGTCGCCGGGAATCGGGGTGATCTGCTCCTCGACCCCGAGCGCCTTGCCCATCCTGTCGACCTGGACCCTGCGCAGCCCCGACTTGCCGCGCAGCGCGTCGTCGTAGACGTACTCGAGGCCGTCCCGCCCGGCCAGGTCCACCCCGGAGAAGCTGGCCTTCAGCCCTTCCCGCTTCTCCAGCTCGGCCTCGGTGACCGGCTGCAGGTAGCCGAGCATCTGCGCCCCGGCCCGCCCGCCGGGGTACTGCCTGACGGAGTGGATCTCCGCCGTCACCCCGGGAAACTCCTCCTGCCGCTCGAGGATCTGCAGCGCCTCCCGGGTGTCCACCTTCTCGTCCAGCGGGACCGGCTGGTACGGCGATCCCGTCCAGCACGGCTTGGACACCCCCGGCCCGCACGGCGTGATGCGCTGCTGCAGGTCCGAGACCGGCCTGCCGAGCACGGCCGACAGCTTGCGCAGCACCGTGAGGCCGCCGTCGGGCATTCTGGTCAGCCTGGTCCTGTCCACGGACACGACCAGCGCGGTCTTGTTGCGGACCAGCGGCCGCCCGTGCGCGTCGAGGATCTGCCCGCGCACCGCCGGCACGATCACGGCCCGCGTCCTGGTCTCCGTCGCCCGCGTCACGAACTCGCGCCCGCGTACGACCTGCACCTGCCAGAGCCGCACGGCCAGCACGATGAGCATCATCATCACGAGCACGTGCAACACCAGCAGCCTGGCCCGCATCCTGATCATGTCGAGAACCTCGCCTCCCTGCCCCGCGTGGTCAGCCAGATCACGATGGGGGAAACGAGCAGTGTGTAGACGACGGTGGTGGGCACCCCGTCGGTCAACGTCGACATCGTCACCCGGGGATCGGAGACGAGACCGACGACGAACGCCGCCAGCAGCGGCGCCATCAGGACGCACAACACGACGGTCGTCACCGGCCCGCCCGCGCCGCGCCCGGCGACGTAGCCGGTGACCGCCAGCACGAACGCGTACTGCCCCACGAGATGAGCGGTCGGCGGCATGATGTCGGCGAGCAACCCGGCGCAGAACCCGAGCACCGCTCCGTACTGCGCCCCCCGGCCCAGCGCCGCGCCGATCACCGCCAGCAGCACCAGATCGGGAGCGCCCCCGCCCGGCAAGGGCACCCGGTTGACCAGCATGACCTGAGCCAGCAAGGCCACCAACACGGACAACCCGCCGATCACCGCGCCCCCTCCAGGGAAGTCCTCACAATCCGACGCCCCGACGCGCACGACCGCTCACTACCGAGCCCGGCCGCCCAACCCCCTCCAGGCGCCGCCACAACCCCTCTCACGCAGCCGGCGTACGCCGGCCCGCTGGAACGCTCCACCCCACCCCTGCACACGCCCAGAGGGCCCCCACAGCTCCAGCAGGCGGCACCGCGAGCTTCCGGCGGCAGGCGCCGCGAGCCAGGCCGCCGCCAGATCATCGTGATCCCTCCTTGGTCGGCTGCACCGCGTCACGGGTGCCCCGCTTCGGCGCCTCCACCACCACGCCGACCACGTCGAGCGCCGTCAGGTCCGCGTACGGCCGGGCGTACGCGATGCGCGTCAGCTCCCCCGGCGTCAGCTCCACCCGCTCGATCACCCCGATCGGCACGCCGGGCACGTAGGGGCTGCCGTTCTGTGAGCCGAAGCTGACGATCCGCGAACCCCTGGTCAACGGGGCCGTCGAGTCGAGGAGCCGGAACTGGACGAGCCGCCCGTTCTCCCCCACCCCGTGCACCACGCCGATCTCCTTGCCGCCCTCCAGCCGCGCCCCGGCGGCCGAGGCGGGATCGCTCAGCAGCACCACCGTCGAGGTGTGCGGGGAGGCGCGGAGGACCCGCCCGACCAGCCCGTCGCCGTTGAGCACGGTCATCTCGGACCGGATCCCGTCACGCGTGCCCGCGTCGATCTGGACGGCGTCCTCGAAGCCCGGCAGCCCGCGCCTGGCGACCACGTTGGCCGGGACCACCTTGAACCCAGCCGTGCCCGCCAGACCGAGCAGCTGCTTGAGCTCCTTGGACCGGGTCGCGTCGAGCCTGCTGGCCACCAGTTCGGTCCGCAACCGGGCGTTCTCCGCCTTGAGGGCGTTGATGCGCTCCTGGGCGCCCGACGCGCCCGCGACGGCGCGTACGAACCCTCCGACGGGCCGCACCAGCCCGCCACCGAACTGCTCAGCCGTGCCGAACACCGAGGCCGCGGCGGCCTTCAGCGGCCTCAGCGGCGAGCTGTCGCCGGCGCGGTGGTCGACGGTCAGGATGATCAGGGCCGCCATCAGCAGCCCTCCGAGGATCAGCCGGGCACGGCGCGAGTCCCTCATCAGTGTCGCGACTCCGGCACCAAGACCTGCTGGAGCGCTTCGAACTCCTCAGCACACTTGCCGGAACCGATGGCGACCGAGTCGAGGGCGTTCTCGACGAGGTGCACAGGCATGCCCGTCTCGGCCTTGACCCGCTCGTCCAGCCCCTTGAGCAGGGCGCCCCCGCCGGTGAGCGCGATGCCGCGGTCCATGATGTCGCCGGACAGCTCGGGCGGGCACTTGTCGAGCGTGGTCTTGACGGCGTCGATGATCGCGTTTACCGGCTCCTCGATCGCCTTCCTGACCTCCTCGCTCGACACGACGATGGTCTTGGGCAGCCCGCTGACCAGGTCACGCCCGCGGATCTCCGCGTGCGACTCCTCACCGCCCGCGCAGGCCGAGCCAATGGCGATCTTGATCTCTTCGGCGGTGCGCTCGCCGAGCATCAGGGAGAACTCCTTCTTGGCGAACGTGATCACCGCCTGGTCGAGCTCGTCCCCGCCGATCCTGATGGACTGGCTGGTGACCACGCCGCCCATCGAGATGATCGCCACCTCGGTGGTGCCCCCGCCGACGTCGACCACCATGTTTCCGGTCGGCTCGTGCACCGGCAGACCGGCCCCGATGGCGGCCGCCATCGGCTCCTCGACGATGTAGACCTTCCTGGCGCCCGCCTGGTAGCCGGCCTCCTTGACCGCGCGCTGCTCGACGCTGGTGATGCCGCTGGGCACGGCGATGATGATGCGCGGCTTGGCGAGGTGCCGGCGCCGGTGCACCCGTTGAATGAAATATCGCAGCATCCGTTCGGTGACGTCGAAATCAGCGATCACGCCGTCCTTGAGCGGGCGGACGGCGACGATGTTGCCAGGCGTACGACCGATCATCCGCTTGGCCTCGATGCCAACTGCCACGATCTTGCCGGTGGCGGTGTTGATCGCTACGACTGACGGCTCGTTGAGGACGATGCCCCGGCCGCGCACGTAGACCAGCGTGTTGGCGGTGCCCAGATCGACCGCCATGTCACGGCCGAGAAACGCGAGCTTGCTGCCCATGGGGAACGGAGCCCTCCGTAACGTCGTCGCGAATGACTACGGATTGAATTCGAATCGTAACGTGACGTACCCACCGAGGGGCGCAATGAGCCTTCGCGCCCCACAAAAATCTCCAGCCGCTACCTCAACCGCAATTTTGCCCGGATTGCACCACAACACCCGATCGCCTGCTGGAACGCTCCAAAACGCCCACTCCCACGATCATCTCTGTTCCCACTTCACGTGCAGACTCTGCCAACCATACGGAGAACAGCCGACAAAACCGTGGCCCAGCTTTGCCCACGAATCAGCGCCCGCGCGCCAAGACAGCGCCAACATACGGCGGGCGGCCGACAAAAAACGCGCGCCCGCGCAGCGGGAAGCTGCACGGGCGCGAAAGCGGGGACCGAGGTCGCCTAGAACCGGTCAGGGAAGAAGATCTTGATCTCCCTGGCGGCCGACTCAGGCGAGTCGGAGCCGTGGACGACGTTTTCGCCGATCTCGAGTGCGTGGTCGCCGCGGATCGTGCCGGGCGCCGACTTGACCGGGTCGGTGGCGCCGGCCAGCGCGCGGAACGCCTCGACGGCGCGCGGACCCTCGAGCACCATGGCGACGAGCGGCCCAGAGGTGATGAACTCGACGAGCTCGCCGAAGAACGGCCGCTCGGAGTGCTCGGCGTAGTGCGCCTTGGCGGTGTCGGCGTCGAGGGTGCGCAGGTCCATCGCCACGACCTTGAGGCCCTTGCGCTCCACGCGCGAGATCACGTCACCGATGAGGCCGCGCTTAACCCCGTCGGGCTTGATCAGGACAAGAGTGCGCTCGGACACTTGGAGTTCTCCTTCGAACAGACTGAGGGTGGCGGTCACGAGCTCCCGGCCCGGCCGCGTGGATGCTTCGCGGGGGACGGGCCCACGCGCCGCCGTGGCTCGGGGCTCAGCTTACCGTCCCGCGCAGCCACCCTCGTTTCGCGCAGGAACTCAGGCAGCCACTCTCGTTCCGCTCCGGGACTCAGGAGGAGGCGGCGTCCTCGGGCGAATGGCCCTGCGGCGGCACGGCAGGCAGCGGCTCGGCCTCGCCGTCCTTCCGCCGCTCCGTCTCGTCGAAGGCGCCCCCTGGCGGCACCGGCGCCGGCTCCGGCGCACTCGCCTCGGCAGGCTGACCTTCATCGATCTCCTCAACGACCGGCACACCCGGACCGGCGCACGGCACGTGAGGAACATCCTTCGCACCCCGCCGAGCGGTCACCGCGGCCAGCACGATGACCACGACCACGAGGAAGCCGCCGACCAGGGCCCACGAATGCAGGGCGCCGACGAAGCTGTCGACCAGTTCCTGAGCCGAAGAGACCCCGCTCAGCATCGCCATCTGCACACCCGTACCGAGCAGGAAGCCCGCCAGCACTCCCGCGAGACCAAGCGACAGCCCGAACACGGCCGCCCCGACTCCCACCTCCTGCAGCGCCGACGTCAGCGCCACCGCCGCCCCCACAGCGAGCAGCGAGAACGGCACGACCAGCACCAGCCCGTCAGCGGACGGCACCATGAGCCGCACCGAGCACAGGCCCACGACCATCGCCAGCAGCCCCAGAGGCGCCAGCCACCGCCCGGGGGCCCGTGCCGGCCGCCGCACCGCTATGGAAGCGCCCACGGCGAGCACCCCTGCCACGCCGAAAGGAAGCCAGAGCCCCTTCAGCCCGGGCCCGCCGAGCCCGCCCATCTCCACCAGCGTCACCTGGGCCGCGCTGGGGAGCAGCACGACACCGACCGCCACCATCGAGTACGCCAGCGTGCGGCTCTCGGCCGTGCCGATCGAGGCCAGCGCCAGCAGCCCCGCGACCGCCAGCGCCGCCAGCAGGATCACCGGCAGGGCCCGCCATCCCTCTGTCGCGGTGCTGACGCCCAAGACCGCGATGCCCGCCGCAGGCACGGCGGCCAGCAGCAGCCGGGTCCGCTCCCCGTCGTCCAGCCCTGGTCCGTCAGGCCGCCCGAGCAGAATCCAGACGAGAACGTACGCGCCCGCCAGCGCCAGGGCCATCCCCGTCAGCATCGGATACGGCTGCAGCGTGACCTTCCAGCTGCTCGCCTTGTCGAGCGGCCAGAGCGCCAGCGCCTGGGCCGCGAGCAGGCTCAGGCTGAACACGCCCACCCACAACGCCCGCAGCATCGAACCGCGGGCCCAGACCGCGGCCAGCGTGGCGGGAACGACCAGTCCAGCACCGACGCCGCGCAGCACTCGCACCGCTCCGACGACGAGCTCCGAACCCGCGTAGCCACCGGCCGCGTCGGACATGGCCATCAGCACCAGCCCGCCGAGCAGCACGTGAACGACCGGCGCCCGCCGCAGCGCCACGGCCGCGAGCGGTACGGTCAGCATCAGAGCGGGCAGGGCGAGCCCGTGCGTGCGCATCAGGCCGACCTGGTCGATGTCGCCCGGCAGCAGCTTGGCGACGACGGAGAGCGTGTTGGGGATGGTGACGATGGCCAGCGGCAGCGCGGCCACGACGAGCAGCCCGAGCGTCACGTCGAGCAGCCACGGCGACCTGAGGCCGGCCGACCGCTGGATCGGGGGGACGGTCATGCGCCGACTTTAGCGGGAAGTAGCGCCCTCGACACGGCGAGCGACGATAATCGCTGTAATCCACAGCGCCGTGAAGATCGCGCCGAGGAAGAACATGATCGGAACGAGGAACCCCGTGCAGATCGCCAGCACCTGTACGACGCTGCCGAGAACGTAACCGAAAGGCCTCTTCAGCAGGCCCGCCGCGACCACGCACAGCACAGCGAGACCGATGCCGGCGGTCACGGCCAGCCCCGGCGCGACGCCGCCCACGGTGATCGCCACGGGCGTGATCAGCCCCGCCACGATCGCCTCCATGCCGAGCACACTGGCGCCCAATCTGCGCATGCCCGGAGTGACCTGGAAACTCATCGCGGACCATCCGCCTTGAGCAGCCGCCGCGCGTCACCCGCCGTGACGACGGACCCGGTGATGAGCACGCCCGTGCCGCTGAACTCGCCCTCGGCGTCGGCGATGCCGATGCCCTGGTCGATGGCGTCGTCGAGCCGGTCCACGACGTGTACGCGGTCCTCGCCGAACAGCGGCTCGGCCAGGGACGCCAGCTCCTCCGGCGACATCGACCTGGGCGAGGAGTTACACGTGACGACGATCTCGTCTAGAACGGGCTCGAGCAGCTCGAGCAGCGCGTCCACGTCCTTGTCACGCATGACGGCGACGATCCCGATGACCTTGGCGAAATCGAATGCCTCGTGCAGCCCTTCCAGGGTCGCCTGCATGCCGCCCGGGTTGTGTGCCGCGTCGATCACCACCGTCGGCGTGCGCCGCACGATCTCCATCCGCCCGGGCGAGGAGGCCTGCGCGAACGCCTGACGTACGAGATCCACGTCGAGCGGGTCGTCGCCGCCGGTCAGCGCCTCGACGGCGGCCAGCGCGCAGGCGGCGTTGCTCGCCTGATGCGCGCCGTAGAGCGGCAGGTAGACCTCGTCGTAGACGCCCTTGAGCCCGCGCAGCGTGAGCAGCTGCCCGCCGATCGCCACCTCACGACTGAGCACGCCGAACTCGAGGCCCTCACGGGCCACGACGGCCCCGACGTCCGCGGCGCGCCGCATGAGCACCTCCGCCGCGGCCAGCTCCTGCTGGGCGAGCACGGTGGTCGCGCCGGGCTTGATGATGCCCGCCTTCTCGGCGGCGATGCTGGGGATGTCCGGCCCGAGCCGGTCCGTGTGGTCCAGCGAGATGGGCGTGATCACGGACACGGTGCCGTCGGCCACGTTCGTCGCGTCCCATGAACCGCCCATGCCGGCCTCGATCACGGCCACGTCGACCGGCGTGTCGGCGAACGCGGCGAACGCCATGGCGGTCAGCAACTCGAAGAACTGGATGCGCCGCCGCCCCTGGCTGTCGGTCAGCTCGACGTACGGCACGATCTCTTCGTAGACCTCGGCGAACCGCTCCTCGCTCAGCGGCTCCCCGTCCACAGTGATCCGCTCGCGCACCGACACCAGATGAGGGCTGGTGAACCGCCCCACCCGCAGGTTGCGCTCCTTGAGCAGCGCCTCTGTGAGCCGCGCCGTGCTCGTCTTTCCGTTGGTGCCGGCGATGTGTATGACCGGGTACGCCCGCTGCGGCGAGCCGAGCAGGTCCAGAAGGGCCGCGATCCTGTCGAGCGTCGGCTCGAAATCCCACTCGACGCCGCGCTCCATGATTGCGCGTTCGACCGCACGATAATCCACCCCTCAACCCTACTGACTGCCGGTGGCGCTCCTGTCCCGGGCATCGTCGAACCTCGGCGGCCTCCGTCCCATCCAACTCCATGGGGAGGATGACATGAGGAGAGCAATCGCGATCTCCGTCCTGGCGGCCGGGGCCGTCACGATGCTGCTGATCGCCCTGATTCCACGAGACCCGGCCGGAACAGCGCAGCCCGCCGACCGCGATCGCCCTTCTCAGGGGCCGGCCGCGTACGCGTACCTCTGCCAGAGCGCGGCCACCGAAGGCCCACAGGAGGAGTGCGCCAACTGGCCGGTGGTGACCCGCGAGGGCAAGACCTGGGAGCTCACGGACGCCGATGGCGGCAACCCGGTCGACGTGAGCGCCGACGGCCGCCTCGTCGCCTACGAGCGGGCCTCCGACCATCAGATCGTCGTCCGCGACCTCGTCAACGGCACCGTGCGCCCCGTAGTCGAGAGCCTGCCCGCGCAGGCCATGGCGGATTTCACCGTTTCGCCGAGGCTGCTGGACAACGGCCGGTGGCTGTACGTCGAGTTCGAGGCCGACGACGGGGACGACGATGAGAACTCCATGCCGGCCCCCTTCATCGCGGCGGTGGCCGACGGACGGACGATCTGGCGCTTGCCGCGCGACGCCAGCCTGATCCGCCTCGACATGGCGGGTGAGCGGTTGATGGTCCAGGACGAGAAATCGTTTTCTCTCATGGAACGGTCAGGCGCCACCAAGATCCCCTTGCCGGGCCGGCTCCGTGTCATCCAGGCCACCGGCGTCCTGACCTTCGACGGGAAGCGGCAGGCCGCGGAAGTCGTGTCCAGGAACTTCCCCGCGGGCGGCGCCGACATCCGCCCCGCCTGGCTGGTCACCATCGACACCGCGAACGGGAAGGTCCGCCACGACGTACGCCTCTCCCTGCCGCTGCCCGACAAAGCCGGCATCTGCCAGGCGAGTCAATGGCTGAACGCCTCGGAAGTGCTCCTCAGATGCGGCACGGGCGATCCGCATCGTGAGCTCACCTTCCGGGTGAACACACAAACTGGCGATCACACGATGCTCCGGGAGATAAAGCCGCCGAAGCCAAAACTCTTCGAACTCGTATGGGCGGAGGACTGACCCTCGCCAACGCAAAAGAGGGCCACCCCGAAGGGTGGCCCTCTTCCATAAGAATTGTGCGGCGATGACCTACTCTCCCACACCCTCCCGAGTGCAGTACCATCGGCGCAGGGAAGCTTAACTTCCGGGTTCGGAATGTAACCGGGTGTTTCCTTCCCGC
>NZ_JBEFAK010000150.1:0-1164 GCF_040137845.1 Nonomuraea sp. B19D2
AGTTCGTGGACGCCGTAGGCGGACATGTCGTGCCGGAACTTGACTTCTTCCAGCGGTACGGCCAGGCGCAGGCCCGGCAGCCTGCGCAGCAGGCTGGGCAGCGCGACCTGCAGTTCCACGCGTGCCAGGTTCTGGCCGAGGCACTGGTGGATGCCGTAACCGAAGGCCAGGTGCCCGCGGGTGTTGCGGCCGAGCTCCAGGGTGTCGGGCTGGTCGAGGAACGCCGTGTCCCGGTTGGCGGCGGGCAGGTTGACGGTCACCGCTTCGCCGGCCCGGATGAGTTGCCCGCCGATGGTGAGGTCCTCGGTGGCCACCCGCACGATCATGTCCTGGGCGATGGACAGATAACGCAGCAGTTCCTCGACGGCGTTCGCCACCACGGCGGGGTCGTCGGTGTCGCGGATGAGGGCAGCCTGATCCGGATGCTGCAGCAGCGCCAGCGTGCCCAGGCCGATCATGTTGGCCGTGGTCTCGTGCCCGGCGAACAGCAGGATCATGCCGTTCATGGCGGCTTCTTCGCGGCTGAGCTCGCCCGTGGCGACCCGCTCGGTGAGCAGACGGCTGATGAGGTCGTCTCCCGGCTCGCGTTCCTTGCGCTCCACCAGGCCGAGCAGGTAACCGAACAGCGCCCCGCTCGCCTGCGCCTTGTCCTGCGCAGATGCGTCGGCGTGGTTCATGGTGGCGCTGTGCTGCTGGAAGAACTCGTGGTCGTCGTACGGCACGCCGAGCAGGAGCGAGATCACCAAAGACGGGAGGGGCAGCGCGTACTCGCGAACCAGATCCGCCGGCTGCCCCTTGCTGATCATCTCGTCAAGGAATCTCCCGGCCACCTCGTGGATCTGCGGACGCATCGCCTCCACGCGCTTGACCGTGAAATCGGCGGTGAGCATGCGGCGCAGCCGGGCATGGTCGGGGTCGTCCATCCGCGGGAACGCCGGGACCTGCGTGTGCGGAAGCACGGACGGGTAACGCTGGGCATCGGCACTGAGCCGCGGGTCGCCCAGGACCGCGCGGACGTCCTCGTACCGGGTCACCACCCAGGCGGTGTGGCCATTCCACAACCGGACCTGCTGCAGGCCATCGGCCTGGCGCCAGCCGGCGTATTCGGCGGGCGGGTCCAAGGGGCAGCGCTGGGAGCGTCTTCCAGGGAAGACAGGAGCGCTG
>NZ_JBEFAK010000151.1:0-1086 GCF_040137845.1 Nonomuraea sp. B19D2
CGCGGGACAAAGCTGATGTCGGCGTTCACCCCGAGGTCCTTCAGATCCTGTTCAAGCCGCTCGGACTCTCTGAGCTCCTCGAACTCCATCGCTGACGTTCCACGAAAGCGAGCTGGCCATTGCCGGCTGTGCCAGGGCGAAACTCGATGCGATCGCGATGGCGCCGATGGCGGCGGTCTTGAGCAGCTTCTTCATGATGCTCCTTCTGTCGGGGCGGGTTCTGGTGCCCGCCGAGAAGGAGCATGGGTCAAGGGTTGAGTCAGGCGACAGATCCCTTGGACACAGTTCGGCCGGCAGCCGTGCGGACTTTGGTCGTCGGCTGCTTGGTCGTCGAAACCTAGCGTCTGACTAGCGTCCCACTAGCGCGCTCCGAGTGGTCTGATTGGGACATACCTCCGCCATACCGCGTCTCCGTATGGTCTCACCTCGACGGGAAATCAACGGAGGGAACCATATGAAGATCATGCGTACCGCGGTCGTCGTCGGGGCCATGGGGGCCGTGGCCATGATGGGCGCGCCCGCGCCCGCGTCGGCGTCGGTGACCGCCTCGGCGTCCGCGCCGGCGGCGTCGGTGACCACGTCGGCAGCCAAGGCCCTCGTCGCGACCTGTTCGAAGGGGTCCTACAGGCTGAAGGTGACCGTCACCTACATCGACACGACGTATGGGCACCGCTTCAGCCGTGTCCACTGGACGGCCTCCGGAGGCCCCACCACGGTCAAGGTCAGCCTCGTCCAGGATCGGGGCGGCCTTCCGGACGCCGAGTTCCTGGCGACCGTGATCACGGGCAACTCCGGCAGCAGGGCGATCTCGGCGACCCGGCCGATGGCGCATCGGGTCTTCGTGAAGCTGGCCGGTAGGAAGGGTGTCACGAGCTGCGTCGGGCAGAGCGGCGTCATCTGATCCGGACCGCTCGGCGCCCGCCGTCGCGAGAGACGGCGGGCGCCGGAGGTCAGGGCGAGGGGTGGGGGAGTTCGAGGTCGGCCACGATGGGGAAGTGGTCGGAGGCCTCGGTGCCGATGACGGCCACCGAGGTCGTTTTGATGTCGCGAGAGGTCATGACGTAGTCGATGCGCTGGTACGGCCTG
>NZ_JBEFAK010000152.1:0-1064 GCF_040137845.1 Nonomuraea sp. B19D2
CCACTCGTTCTGCGGTAATATTCCACCGAAGGAGTATGAAGGCGCCTTCTATAAGGCGCAGGAATCTGCTACGTCATTCGCAAGTTCGCAGGAATCGTAGCCTCCAAGATTCCCGGGACGGTCCACTTACGCCCGAGTGAGGCAGATCGCCTCCGCTGTCCTACCAGGGATGCGCTGGCGTCGGCTTCCACTTTTTCGCTACGCCGTGTTCTGGCGCAAGCCCGCCTGAAGAGCCGGTGCTCGACGTCGACGAACGCGCACGCCTGGGCGAACGTCACCGGTATGCTCCCCGGCCGGGACGCCGATTGGGAGGCATGGCGGGCATCCTCCCCAGGCAGAACCGGCCGCCCTCGGAAGGATGCCCACCGGTGACCGCCCAGCTATGCTGACTGCCGCCAGCAAATGATCACCTGTGTTGCGACGACCCCTGGAATTCGCCACTGATGCGCAGGGGCGGGGGTTCTTCATGTCCGGCTGTCTACGGGCTCTCGCCGAGCGTTTGCGGGTACCCGTGCCAAATACATGCGCACGTTCATAGCCCGTGGACCGGTTCTGCTGCTCGCGCTCGTCGCCATCGTCATCTACCTGGAGTCGCGCATGGTACGCCCGTACAGGGCATGTAAGGCGTGGGCCTGGCTCAGTCGGACGGCTTGTTAGGCGGCCGCCCCTGGCGCTTGTCACGAGCTTCCAGAATCCATTCGGCCAACTTGTTCCATTGCCGTTCAGTGTGGGGATCGGCTTCGATCTCGACCCACGGCCCACGGTTGATGATGGTCAGCGCGCCAAGATCCTCCGCACGGTGCGCCAGCTCCTGAATGGCTTCCTTCCGCGCATCTGGATCGCCGTCCGCTGACGCCTGCTGAACAAGAGACTCGACCTCCTCACGAGCCTGCTGCTCCATCACCTGAAGGTCGATCTGGCCGCCGGGAAACTGCACAGTGAGCTGCCCCGGGTTGGTTGGAGGCTCCCAAGACTGGAAGGCTGGGAGTCGTGCCCGCACCGAGGAAGTACCCCCAAGAGCTGCGTGAACGCGCCATCAAGATGGTGTTCGACCTGCGTGAGGA
>NZ_JBEFAK010000153.1:0-1056 GCF_040137845.1 Nonomuraea sp. B19D2
GAAGAGCTGGAAGATCCTCCGCAAGCTACGCTGCAGCCCGTCCAAAGCCGGCCACCTCTGCAAGGCCATCGCCGTCCTTCAGAATCACCGCGTTGCTCAGGCGGCTTGAGGATGAGAAAGGGTCACTAATAGCCGCATGTGAGGGTTTATGTGAGATCATGTGGAACAAATGTATCTCAGGCCGCACAGATATTGCCCTCACGATCGCGCTGCGTGGTCGACGTCCGCACGTGATTGGGGCCGATCGACGGTTCAGGGCTTCGTGCCTCAACCCTGCCCCACCGAGCACGGCGGCAGACGTGCCCGTTGTGTGCCCAATGGAGTGGGAGACAAGAGGGAACAGCGGGGTCTCACGGGAGCGCGATTGATGCGGTGAGCTGTATTTGGACCGCTGAGGCAAGATCGGTGTATGTCTTTGTACGCAGGATGCCAAGAGTGCGACACGACTTCATCACGGAAGTTTGTTCGGCCGAAGACAGCGTCCAGGGCTAGCCTGAAGTAGTGACTCACAACCGGGTTGCAGTGCAAAGGCTTGCCCACGACCCGTGTACGGTTCCGGCCGCCCGCCGCATACCTTGCCGAGCCGAAGGACCGAACCTTCCGCGCCGGGTTGCAGCGCCGCCGTGCAGTTGCCGCCTTCGTGATCGCCCGGCAGGGTTAGCTGCCGTACGCGGTCAGAAACGATTGCTAACCTTGGGGAGACGTTCCTCGGCCGGGGCCCTCCGAATCCTGCGCTTCTGACAGCTTGCTAACTGCACTGTCATGGTCATTGGGTGGTTTTCCGTCCAGTACCTGGATGAAGTCGCTTGGCCTTGTCGAGTCGCTTCGCCAGCTTGTAGGCGGCGGCGAGGTTGTTGCGGGTGGTCAGGGTGTCAGGGTGGTTTTCGCCCAGGACCTTGAGGGAGTCGGTGAGGTTTTGTTCCAGTAGGGGATCCTGCTGGTTAACTCGTCTCAGGCTGCGAGAGCGAGTTCTGCCAGTTCGAGGCGGGCGAGGTGGCTGGTGCGGGTCCGGTCGAGCGGGTGTCCGTTCCACCAGGCATCCAGGCGGATGAGGTT
>NZ_JBEFAK010000154.1:0-1034 GCF_040137845.1 Nonomuraea sp. B19D2
TCGAGCGGCGGCACCGGGAAGCCGCCGGCCGTCGGCTCTTCGGACAGTTCCTCGAACTCGGCCTCGACCTGAGCCTTCCTGGCCTCCTTGCGCCGCTGGTTGACGGTGTCGAACCGCATCCAGATGGCCAGCGCCCCGATCACGATGACCGCGCCGAGCCCGATGCCGAGCGTCTTGTTGCCGTCGTTGACCACCACGTTGCGCACGGCGGCCACCAGCAGGATCCACGCCAGGTTGACCGGGATCAGCACCTTCCAGCCCAGCGACATGAGCTGGTCGTAACGCACCCGCGGCAACGAGGCCCGCACCCAGATGATGAAGCTGAAGGTGAGCACGAACTTGATGAGGAACCACAGCACCGGCCAGTAGCCCTGGTGTGCGCCCTCCCACAACGAGATCGGGAACGGCGCCCGCCAGCCGCCGAGGAACAGCGTCACGGCTATGCCGGAGGCGGTGAAGGTGTGCAGGTACTCGCCCATCATGATCAGGGCGAACTTCAGCGACGAGGAGTACTCGGTCTGGAAACCGCCGACCAGCTCGCCCTCGCCCTCGGGCAGGTCGAACGGGATGCGCGCGGCCTCGCCGAACATGCACACCACGTAGACCAGGAACGACGGGATCAGCAGCACCACGAACCAGGTCTGCTCCTGCGCCTTGACGATCTCGGAGGTGGACAGCGTCCCGGCGAACAGGAAGATGGCCACGAACGACAGGCCCATGGCGATCTCGTACGAGACCACCTGCGCCGCCGACCGCAAACCGCCCAGCAGCGCGTACGGCGAGCGCGACGACCACCCGGCCAGCACCACGCCGTAGACCGACACGGCACCCATGGCCAGCATGAACAGCACCGCCACCGGCAGGTCCACCAGCTGCAGCGGCGTGCGCACGCCGAACAGGTTGACCATCGGCCCGAACGGCACGATCGAGAAGGCCAGGAACGCCGGCACCACCATGATGACCGGGGCCAGCAGGTAGAGCACCTTGTCCACGGTCCGCGGGAAGAGGTCCTCCTTCAGCCCCATCTTCATCTT
>NZ_JBEFAK010000155.1:0-1012 GCF_040137845.1 Nonomuraea sp. B19D2
AGCCAAGAACACCTTCCCGACCAAGAAGCGTGACACTGCGCAGCCGGCCACCAAGGCCAGCTACAAGATCAAAATCTTGAGAAAGGCGCCTTCACCAGCGCAAATGCCTTAACTCACCGGCATTGCCCTGAACTGCAAGGATTCGGGTGTCGAAGCCATATCCACTGCAGAAGCAGGTGCACCTTTCTGGTGAGTGAGCGTACCGGGTGGGACCGGCGGTTGTCTGTCACCGCCGATGGAAAAGGGCTGGTCGGTCATGCAGGCGCGGTGCTGTTGCACAAGATCGCCGATCGGGTGGGGCTGACCGAGGCGCTCGGCGGCCTGTGGCCCGACGGACAGAGTGCAACCTGGCGCGATCGCGCGCACGTGCTGGTCGGCCTGGCCGCAGCGATCGTGTGCGGCGCGCGCAGCGTGCTGGAGGCCGAACGACTGCAAGCCCACCAGGCGGCGTTGTTCGGAGCGGCCCCGTCGGACTCCACCACCCGCCGTGCGCTGGCCGGCCTGGACGAGCCGATGCTGGCCCGCATCGCCAAGGCCCGGACGAGAGTGCGGCGCCAGGTGTGGCAGTTGCTGCACCTGCGCCCCGGTGGCTTCCCCTGGCTGATGGTGGCCGGCAAACGGCTGCGCGGCTGGATCGTCATCGACATCGACGCCACCATCATCACCTCGGCCTCCGACAAGCACGGAGCGGCGGTCACGTTCAAGAAGACCTATGGCTTTCAGTGCGCCATGAGGCGCTCTGGCGTATACCCGGCTCAGCCGGGAGGAACGTGGAAGGAGGTTCCTGGGCCTGATGACTTACCCGATCCGGAAACGGTGACGGGACCAGAGCATGTCAGGAAACTGGCGGTCATGCCGAGACGCTGCGGGTGGCGCGCCAGGAGGCTTGAGCTGCCCCGGGTTGGTTGGAGGCTCCCAAGACTGGAAGGCTGGGAGTCGTGCCCGCACCGAGGAAGTACCCCCAAGAGCTGCGTGAACGCGCCATCAAGATGGTGTTCGACCTGCGTGAGGA
>NZ_JBEFAK010000156.1:0-992 GCF_040137845.1 Nonomuraea sp. B19D2
GTTCACGTCCAGGGAGATGGTGTGCGGGTGATCAAGCCCTTGGACTGGTACGGGTGAGATCCATGTGACAAGAGACGGCCACTCCGTAATCCTTCGATTCGCTCACATCAACACGAAGGGGACGAAGTGGCCGTCAATGACATTGTGCCCGCTGCCGGGGAGTACTTGGAAGACACCCTCGCCGCAGCGAGCCCGGACCTGCTCCGGACGATGATCCGCGAGTTCGCCCAGCGGATGATGGACGCCGAGGTCGAGCAGCTGTGCGGCGCTGGCTACGGCGAGGTCAGCAGCGAGCGGGTCAACACCCGCAACGGCTACCGCGCCCGCCCATGGGACACCCGTGCCGGGAGCATCGAACTGGCCGTGCCCCGGCTACGGCAAGGCTCCTATTTCCCGGACTTCCTGCTGGACAAGCGACGCCGCGCCGAGCGGGCGCTGACCAGTGTGGTGGCCACCAGCTACCTGCTCGGGGTCTCGACGCGGCGGGTGGAGAAGCTGGCCGAGGCGATGGGCATCACCTCATTGTCGAAGTCGCAGGTTTCGGCGATGGCCGCCGAACTCGACGCGATGGTCGAGCAGTTCCGGTCCCGGCCGCTGGACGCCGGCCCGTACACCTTCGTCTGGATCGACGCGCTGACCCAGAAGGTCCGCGAGGGCGGCCGGACGGTGACCGCGCACGCCCTGGTCGCCACCGGCGTCAACGCCGACGGCCAACGCGAGATCCTCGGCCTGGACGTCGTCTCCAGCGAGGACGGCGCGGGCTGGCTAGCGTTCCTGCGCGGCCTGGTCGCCCGTGGCCTGTCCGGCGTGCTGATGGTGACCTCCGACTGCCACGCCGGGCTGCGCGACGCGATCGCCTCCACCTTGCCGGGCGCGTCCTGGCAGAGGTGTCGAACCCACTACGCGCGAAACTTGATCACGCGCGTTCCGAAGTCGGCCCAGCCATGGGTGGCCACCATGCTGCGCACCATCTTCGAACAGCCCGACGCCGA
>NZ_JBEFAK010000157.1:0-950 GCF_040137845.1 Nonomuraea sp. B19D2
GCCGGCAATGGCCAGCTCGCTTTCGTGGAACGTCAGCGATGGAGTTCGAGGAGCTCAGAGAGTCCGAGCGGCTTGAACAGGATCTGAAGGACCTCGGGGTGAACGCCGACATCAGCTTTGTCCCGCGTGGCCAGACGTGCGACCCGGAGCGGGGAAAGCGGATTCACCTCAAACCACGTGAACTCCTCAATCCCAGCAGGAAATGGGTTCAACCTCGACCCGCGGCTCCTCGGTCCTGGGCGGACCCTGCTGGTGGACGTCATCATGACGGGCGGTCCGGGCTGGGCGTTCTCGGGCGGGCTGATCGAGGGCCCGGTCAAGCCGTGCGTGCTGATCCCGCTGCCGCCCGGCAGCTAACGCTTCGGGTCCAGCACCGGTGGCAGGATTCTCTGGCAGGACTGGTCCTGAGGGCTGTACTCCTGCCGTCAAGAGATCATGTCCGGCCGAGTAGCTCCGGAGATTCCCGGCCATTTACTGCCGGAACTTACAGCCCCGTGATCGGCGAGTTCACCGTGAAACGGCTGGCCGCGCTGCGCCCGCGGATCCAGGACATCGTCGACCACTTCATCGACGACCTGCTCGCCACCGACCAGCGGCCGGTCGACCTGGTGCGGGCGCTGTCCCTGCCGGTGCCCTCACTGGTGATCTGCGAACTGCTCGGCGTGCCCTACACCGACCACAACTTCTTCCAGAGCCGCACCGCCATGATGGTGGGCCGGACCTCGCTGGAAGACCGCCAGCGAGCCCTCGCCGAACTGCGCGCCTACATCGACGATCTCATCACCCGCAAGGAATCCGAACCCGGCGACGACCTGTTCGGCCAGCAGATCGCCCGGCAACGCCAGAAGGGCACCCTCGACCACGCGGGCCTGGTGAGCCTGGCGTTCCTGCTGCTGACCGCCGGACACGAGACCACGGCGAACATGATCTCGCTCGGCGTGGTCGGGCTG
>NZ_JBEFAK010000158.1:0-933 GCF_040137845.1 Nonomuraea sp. B19D2
CCGAGCGGGCGGGTGATGCGGAAGCGGACCCAGCCGAGCTTGGGAAGTTTCGCCCGTGCCCAGCGCCGGTTGAGCCGCTCGATGGCGATCTTGGCGCCCTCGGGGAACCGGAACGACGGCCGCGTCCTGGCCCTGGACTTCCAACGGACCTTCCACGTCCCGTGCCGGGCACACGCCTGGTCCAGGTCGATGAGCGTCTGCTGAAGACAATGGCCGGGCACCTCCGCCAGCCACGCGAACTCGCCCTTGGCCTCAGCCAGCTGGCGGGCCTGTTCGTGGTAACCGATCCACGCCTCCCGACGGCGGTAGATGCGGCGCTGCTCCAGGGCGGTGTTCCACACACTGCGGCAGACGCCGCCGATCCGCTCAGCGAAGCATGCCTGACCAGGCGTAAGGTCCAAGCGGTACTTACGTCCCGTCAGCATCCTCGGGTCACCGGTTCTTCTGGTTCTCGACGTACCGCTTGACCACATCCAAAGGCGCCCCGCCCACGGTGGCCACGAAGTAAGAGTTGGTCCACAGCGTCGGAAGTTTCGACGTCAAGCTCGGGAACTCCTGACGCAGGACGCGGGAAGAGCGGCCCTTGATGGCCTTGACCAACTTGTGGATCCCGAACTGCGGGTCCACCTCGACCAGCAGGTGAACGTGGTCGGGCATGACCTCCAGTTCCACCAGCCACGCGCCTTTCTCCGCGATCACCTCCCGGATCAGCTCTTTCAGTCGCGTCTCGATCCGTCCGCCCAGCACTCGCCTGCGGTACTTGGGGCACCACACCACGTGAAAGGCACACTGGAAGGCGTGTTGCTGTTCGTGCGCAAGGTCACAGCCACACGGATCAATATACGGAGTTGATCTATCTACCGCTCAAAGATTCGACAGAAGGGCTTACCCCCATGGCTGAAGCCAGGGGTCCGCGCCCTAGATCTCCGATCG
>NZ_JBEFAK010000159.1:0-915 GCF_040137845.1 Nonomuraea sp. B19D2
CCTTCCGGCCCACACGGTTGCGTGGTTTGCGCGCCCCAGCCCGCGCACCCGGTCCGGGTTGTGCGTGCTCCGCCCTCCCGGCGGTGAGGATGTTCTTGGCGGCGTTCACGTCGGCGTGCTCGGTGTGTCCGCACGAGGTACACCGGAAGACCGCTTGGCTCTGGCGGGACTTCCGATCTACCACCGTGCACACATTGCACGTCTGGCTGGTGTACGCCGGGTTCACGGTGATCACTTGGGTGCCCGTGGAGCGGGCCTTGCTGCGGGTGGCCAACTCGATCCGGTGCCAGCCTTTGTCCAGGATGGACCGGTTCAGGCCGGACTTGCTCGCGGCCCCGTTGGGCAGGAACGCGCCGGGTTGTTCGAGGTCTGGTTTGGGCGCTACCCCGGCGGTCATGTTTGTGGTCGCCAGGGCCTCGAACACGATCAGCTCGAAGCTCGTGGCCAGGGTGTGGGCGATCTTGGCGGCGAAGTCAGCGCGGCGACGCCGCACCTTCGCCAGCGCCTTGCCGAGTTTGGCGGCGGCGTGCTTGCGCCGGGCCGAGCCCTTTCGAGTGCGGGCCAGGCGACGCTGGAGCGTGGCGGCGTGTTCGACCTCCCGCCCGCGGGCGAACACCTGATGGTGGAAGATGCCGTCCGAGCGGGTGACGACCTTGGCCACACCTCGGTCGATACCGACCGCGCTGCCCGGGCTGGCATGCCGCTCCGGCGTGACCACGCCGTCTTCGACGAGGAAACTGACATACCAGTGCTCGCCGTCCCGGCTGACAGTGGCGTTCTTGACCCTGCCGCCGAGCGGGCGGGTGATGCGGAAGCGGACCCAGCCGAGCTTGGGAAGTTTCGCCCGTGCCCAGCGCCGGTTGAGCCGCTCGATGGCGATCTTGGCGCCCTCGGGGAACCGGAACGACGGCCGCG